>NZ_KV815646.1:174061-260653 GCF_001814295.1 Streptococcus sp. HMSC067A03
TCGGTTCATATTCAACTCCTGGAACATCACCAGCTTTTTCACTAATGGTATAATGATAGGTTCCTGCTTTAGTATATTCAAGCTCTTTGAATTGAACCTTACCATCAGCCGCATTTTTTACAGTTTGGAGAACTTGGCCATTTTCTTTTAAGTCAAACTCAAATTCATTTTTTTGAAGTTTGCGACCAATTAATTTCTTAGTTACAGAAAGTTTTGTGCTTGTCTTCTCTGGAAGGTAATAGTTTGTGAACTTATTCTTTTCTTCTCTACCACCTTGGCCATCAATACCTTCATACTTGACAGTTGACACTAACTTACCAGACGCATCTCTTGAAATAACCACTGTCACATAGATATCGTTCGGATCATAATTAATCCCTTTTTCAGGGTTTACTTTGCGTTTTTCAGAAATAATGTACTTATGCGTACCTTCTTCAGTATAGTTAATTGGATCAAATGTTACTTTACCGTTGACATCATTTGTTTTTGTTTGAATTGGATTTTGGTCTCCCTCTTTCTTCAATTCAAATTCAAATTCTCTATCTTTA
The DNA here is from genome assembly GCF_001814295.1 of Streptococcus sp. HMSC067A03. Taxonomy (NCBI): domain Bacteria; kingdom Bacillati; phylum Bacillota; class Bacilli; order Lactobacillales; family Streptococcaceae; genus Streptococcus; species Streptococcus sp. HMSC067A03. The sequence goes on from NZ_KV815646.1 coordinate 174,610, forward strand.
AGTTTCCGACCAATTAATTCTTTCTCAATTTGTAATTGTGTAGATACTTTTTCAATTTTTTTATTGACGATATCTTTTGTTATGGATTTAGTTGTTCCAAAGTCTTCTGGTTTAACCTTAATTTCTTTGCCTATTAACTGATAACCATCCGGCGCTTTAATTTCTTTAATAGTATAATTGTCTTTCAACAAATTAGGAATCGTGACTTTTCCTGTACTATCCGTAGTGAAGTCTCCTACAACAGCACCATTCCGATCACGTGTTACTCTAAAGACTGCTCCTGCCAAAGGTGATCCAGAGGTCTCATCTTTTTTATGCAAGGTTATAGAATAAACATAGCCTTCTGCACTTCCGCCCGCCTCTAGATACATGTTTGGGCGAATCGTTTCTACAATTTTAGTTTGACTTGACCAAAGAGTCGCAGTATTTTTAATAATTTCACCATTTTGTAATTTATAGTTTGGCTTCGCCTTATAGATAACATGATAGCCTTCACCAGCTTTTATATCACCTAACCTGATAGAAAATGATGAATCAGATAGAAACTCTACTGTAAATTGACTTGTAACCTCAGTTCTGTTTTTCAAAACCCAACGATTGTTTTCAATAACCCATTTCCCTTTGTAAATTTTAAAACTATTTCTAATATAGGAAATTTTCGGTGTTGTTAAAATATCTGTTACTTTTGCATCACGGATTGCTTTCCCTGACGAATTCACGACAAGATCATAGGTGATGGTACTGTCCGATTGAAAATTACCCGATTTTATCAAATTATCTTGTGATGGCGGATTTGGACCTCCAAATTCTGGTTCTCCCACCTTAATCACTTTTCGATTAACTGCAATTTCGATTGGAACTTTTTTCTTTTCCTTTACGATATGATGATTAATATAAGTATAAAAATAAAAGCTACCCTTGATATCTGATTTGTCTTCAACATATTTTGTATAGGTCAACTTTAACGTTCGATTCTCTGCATCAACAGCTGCACGAGCCACAACATTACCGTTTTTATCTACAATATCAAAATCAGAAGATTTTTCAAGAACAAGTTCCTTTGGAAGAGTTATTGTTGTATAGTCACCCTCTTGAACTTCATTATTAGGTAAGGTAAATGTTCCATTTATTTTAAACCGCTCCCATTGTTGCAACGGTTTGTTTAAGGGTTTCCCATCTTTATCTGTAATACTAAATTTCGTAATCGCGTCTATTTCTTTTGCTGCCCTTTTTGTTTTAGGAGCTGCTTGGGTATCTTTAGTATCTTTAGCAGCAGGTGGAGCTCCTGGCTGAGTCTCACTCTTTTCCTCTACCTTACTAGCTTTTTGTGAAGATGTATCTTCTTTTACTTGGCTAGCATCAGAGCTTTCTTCTTTTGAGGTGCTTGGCTTATTTTCCTGCTCATTTGAATTAGCTTCCGCTTTATTCTCAGTAGCAGGCTGCTGCCCCTGACTAGAACTAGTATCTGCTGCCTTTTGCGTTGACTCAGTAGGAGACGTTGGCTGTTCAGTCGTTCCTGTTTTCGGAGATGACTGAGTTGTCACTGTAGAAGATTGATTCGACAATGTCTGAGCAACAGCACTAGCTGGTGATAAGATTGTTGAAGCCAGCAATAATGCAACCCCAACAAGATTCATCGCTTTTTTAATCATGACGATTTCCTTTCTATGGTTTTTCAGGACTTTGTACAAAAGTACAAAACTCCACTAATACCATTATATCAACTACCTTATAGTCCTTTCAATCAAAATGCTCTATATTTTAGTTCTATTTCTTGACAAACTGTAAAGTTTTAAACACCCCATTGATATACAACAGGATAGTGCAGGTGGTTTACAAAACGTAAACTTTTTTCGATGGTTTTGCTAGACTACATATATTTTTTAAATTAGAATATTTATAAGGAGGGAGCAAGATGGTACTTAATACGAGAGAAAAAATTCTAGAGGCTTTTTTTGAGCTTGCTATGGAACATCCAAATAAAATGCATTTTTCTTTAGCAGAAATTGCCAAAAAGGCTGGAATTTCAAGACAAGCCATTTACAAACGTCATTTCAATGGAAATCATGAAATTCTAGACTATATTCATAAAGAACTTGATGCTGAATTTCGAATGATTTTTCAAACTTATGATAAGAAAGTTTATCCTGATCCTTTTGTCTTTTTTGCAGAGGTAGTGATTCCTATCTTATACACCCACCGAAAACAAATCAGCTGTCTTTTTACAACAGCAGCAGATCCATATTGGAGGGAATTTTTACGAAATACCTATGGACAATGGATTGAACAACATATTACGATTGACTATCAAAAATTAAACATTCCAAAAGAAAAGGCTGCTCAAGTTCTTGTTAGAGGAATTTTGATCTTTATTGAAATTTGGATTACCCAACCTGAACCTACCCCTCCTGAACAATTTGCAGAAACCTTTTTAAAGTTGATTCATTTCCCTCTCACAGACTATGTTTGTTTCAAGCAAACTTCCTCTAATGACAAACTAATCGTTACAAACAGTTTGGAAGATAAAGAAAGGGAGTGAAACCGAACTAATCTTGAAAATTCTTAGTTCATAGTCTCATCTCCCGTAGCTCTTCTGAGCTTGAAAAACGGATGAAGAAGTAAGTTGTCACGCTCACTTTTTATGTTATTTTTTTGTGGAGCGGATGATAAGATAGAATAACCACACTAATACCAAGCCTGCTGAGGTTAACAGAAATTTTGCTAAAAACAGCATATCTGGATTGAGGGTTAAAATCCCTCCTGTCAGTAGCAAAGCTAGAAAAACTAGGCTTAGTACAAGACGATTGGTCAAAGATTCGATACGGTGAAAGCGTTGATTGTAGTCAATTAAGTCATGATTGACAACCAAGCGACCATTCACCACCTGCTCCACTAGCTGGTGGAGCCGTCTTGGAATGCTTTTCCCATGCCGCAGCAAATAGAGGAGTTCGATTAAGAAAGAATCATAACTCAAGGTCTGGTGTAAAATATCTGATTTCATATTTTCAAGGAAATATTGCTTGGCTAAGGTCATCAGATTGATATTAGGAGCTAGCTCGCGAAAAAGGCCTTCAATTTGCAAAGCGGCTTTTTCTAAAATTGCCATCTGAGAAGGTACTTGTAAATGATGACGCCTACAAATCGCCACCACATCCTCAAACATATCTGTAATCGACAAGGAGCCCAACTCTAAATTACCGTATTTGGTTAACATGCGCTCAATATCTTGCTCTAATTGCAATTTATTGATTGGTTCACTAGTAGTCGTAATTGTTAGAATAGCCTGTGTCATCGAATCAATGTCTTGTGTCGTAAAACTGGACAGCATGTCGTTTAGAGACACACGAAAACCCGTTTCCAATTCCCCTGTAATTCCAAAATCAATAAAATAAATCTTTCCTTCATAGATTAAAAGATTACCTGGATGTGGATCACCGTGAAAAAAGCCATCTTTAAATACCTGCTTGATAAAGCTCAACATAAGTTTCTGACCAATATCTGCCAAATCGTAGCCAGCTTCTTGTAAAACAGCATATTGATTGATGCGGACACCAGGAATGTATTCTTCCACAATTAAGTGGGGAGTGGTAAAGTCTGGATAGACTTTTGGCACACCAACACAAGGAATCTCTTGATTGTAGCGAGCAAATTCGTCCATGTACTTAGCTTCATTGCGAAAGTCAATTTCGTTCAAGAGAGTGGTCTGTAACTGTTGCAGAATCTTTGGCAAATCCACCATAGGCAGTAAATGCTTAGGAAAATGACGAGCTAGTCGAATCAAGAGCGCAATGTCTTCTGTAATTTGCTCTTGAATATGCGGACGCTGAATTTTCAGCACAACTTCATCGCCATTTAACAAAACAGCACGGTGAGTTTGTGCGACGGAAGCACTTGCTAAATGTTCCTGCGAGACGTCTAAAAAAAGTTGCTCAATTGGGCGTTTTAACTCGTCTTCAATGGCAGCCATGACGGTCTCTTTGTCCAAAGGTTTGACGTCATCTTGTAACTTGCTTAACTCTTTGATATAGATTTCTGGCAATAAGTCACTGCGAGTGGACAAAATTTGACCAATTTTTACAAAACTGGGTCCTAGTTGCTCAAAAGCTTCTCGCAATTGCTTAGGAGCTTTTTTCTCGTCCAGTGGCTTCCTTCGTTCTCTCAGATTGGACCAACCAACAGCACTAAAGGCTGTTAGAATCTCTCGTAAGCGTTTGTTTGCCATAAAGTTATCCTCCTTCTATTTAGAATTGTCAATTTTTCTTTCAAATCCTGCTTTTAGTTTAGCAAAAAACGCAGTCTTTATAAAGTTGTGACTGCGTTATCATGGAAGACTATTCTTCTGTTTTCGAAAGCCCTTTAAGTAATTGGTCTAGTTTGTCTTCTAATCGTTCAATATCTTGCTTGGTTGCATATACATTATCTATGTGTTCAACTTGACTTTCAGCGGTTTGTTCTTTTGCTTTGCGCTTTAATTCTGACTGAAGTTGCTTGCCTTCATCCACCGTTAAGCGACCTTTGGCAATCAATTCTTTGACAAATTCACTAGCTTTATCATAGGTCATGGAAGTCAATCCAATCCCTGCCAGCAAAACTTTTTTCAATTCGTCCATCTTGACACCTCCATATATGAGAATCTTTCCACCTTCATTATAGCGCTTTTGAGCTATTTATTCTAGAGAAAAATGAAGTAATAAATCATTTAGAGCACAAAACGTTAATAGTGATTCACTTAAACTTTTATAAAGGTTAATGCTAGCCTTATTTAAACAATAAAATACTTAAAATAGCTAAAATAGCGGGACCTCCTTGGGTCAGGATGATTTTCTTATTAGCTGTTACTGCGCCGTATCCTGCGATACCAATGACAAACTAAACACAAAGAGTCACAATTTCTAGACGAGGACTGTCTTCATTTTGGACACCTACATGGGGACTCGGTGGATTCTGTAAAAGTTGCTTTTTTACAAGATTCATTACATCTAATCTCTCGTTTATTTTTGGGATTGCGACTTCGTTGAACATAACCACGTTCTTCTAAAAGTTTGAAATGCTGGGTCAATACTGCGCGGGATGATTTTCAAGACTTCTTGCACCGCTGCCTGATTACACGGAATATGATTCATCAAAAATGCCACGTTAAGCTCATTACGCAAAGAATTGCGCGATAGCCTGCTCCGTTGAATGTAGTTGATATAGTAGGTGATGAATGGAACCCTAGTTCTCCTTTTTAGTTTTGGTGATTCGTCAACTATTGACAAGTCAATTGTGGACTATAAAAAAGAAAAGCAACCATTTTGCTTCCCTTTAACGGATTATCTTTTGTATATCTACTAACTGATTGATTTTTTGATTGATCGTTGGTCGGTAATCACAGAAATTGATGGATTGAATACCGCTGTTAAAGGCAACATCTACATCTAGCATTCGGTCACCGATATAGTAAGTCATTTCTTTATTCAACTGATATTTTTCCACCAGATAATCCACCCCTTCTGGATCAGGTTTTCTTGCAAATCCATTAGCCGTCGTCACAATTTCTGTGAAATAATCCAAAATATCTAAATCAGCTAAAACTTGGTAGGCATTTTCCCCCTTGTGGGTATAAACAAACTGCTGAATACCTGCTTCCTGCGCCCAAGCAAGAATTGTCTTAGCACCATCCATAAGCTTAATTTGAGCATTCTTCTCTTGCAAGCTTTGCCCTCTAAATCGATTCATCTCTTCTGCATTCAAGCCTTTTTCTACTGCAACTGTTTCCAGCAATTTTTGAACAGAATGCCGCAAAATATAAGCATGGATACCCTCTCGGTCAAAGTCCAATCCATAGTGAGTATAAGTTTCTTCAATCCCCGCCAAAATAGCGTCATAGGAATCTAGTAATGTTCCATCCAAATCCCAAATAAAAGCTCTTGTCATGTTCGCTCCCTCATTTTCCGTTGGTAGAGTATTTGTAAAAATAGCCAGCGAAAGCTATTGTCCAAAAGAGTAGCCGTCCAAACTCCAGGCAAGGCCAAGCCCAGCGTTACTCCCAGAAAATAGCCTGCTACAATGCGAATGAGCCACATACCAACCGTCGTGGCATAAAAAGGCAACTTAGCATTGCCCAACCCTTGCCAAACAGCTGTATAGATGACTGTTCCTGCTGTCATAGGCACTCCCAAAAGTGAAAACAGAACAACAGACAAACTAGCCTGAACAGCACCACCGTCAGTTGTATAAAATTGTGTTAACGGCTGCCCAAACCCAAAAAGAAACAGAGCTATCGGTAACATGAGGCTTAGAGATAACCAGTACGTCTGCTTTGTCAGCCTCCTAACTGCTTGAAAGTCTGCTTGTCCCACTGCATGAGCTACCAACATGACTGTTGCAGTAGCGACACCAAAGCTCGGCATGTAGTTAAACTGGGTCAGAACCTCTCCAATAGCATTTCCTGCGACGGCATCTGTCCCGAACTTAACAATAATAGCAATCATCACAACATCCCCAGCTCGCATCATCAATCGTTCCCCAGCAGCTGGCAGAGATAAGCGCAACAGTTCCCAATCCAGCTTCCAACTCCAATGCGCCAAAGGTAGCGACAATTCTTTCCATAAAATGAAGACGCCCACCAGACGAGCTAAAATAGTTCCCAATGCCACTCCAACAATTCCCATGTGGAAAATAAAAATTGCAATGCTGGAAAAAAGAACATTAAGTAGATTGCTAAAAAAGCTGACATACATAGGCAGGCGGGGATTACTGGTCGCTCGAACCAAAGCCCCTAGACTTGTCATCATTCCCAAAAGAACAATTGTTCCTCCGATTAAAGCGAGATAGAGACCACCTGCATTAGCGACTGCAGGCTCCGTTCCCAACCAAGCCAATATTTGGCGTCCAAAAGCAAGCGAGAAAAGTCCCAGAAACCCACTCAGCATCAGGGTCAATTTAATGGCCTCACTAGTATGATAAGCTAGATTATCTCGGTCTCCTTCTCCTAAACTCTTAGAAATTAGACTGGATACCGCTGATCCTAGTGCAATAAAAATGGCCTGATAAATGCTAATCATATTGCCAGCAACCGAAACTCCTGAAATAGCCACCAGACCTAGACTAGCTACTAAATACGAATCTACCATTCCCATTAGCATCTGCAAAAAGTTTTCTACCATGGCTGGCAAAGCTATGTTTAAAATCTTTTTATAAGTGGTCATGCATTATGAAACTCCTGCTTTGATTATACTCTTTGCTGTACGAGACTTGCAATAGACTGTTTATATACTTTTACAAGCCGAAAACTCTCAGGTGAGTCCCCTCTGAGTGTTGAAAATGGTTAAAGTCCTAAATCCTTTTCTACTGCCGCCTGCATTTGGTCAGCAGCAACAATCATTTTATGGCGGACTTCAGCCGTTTCGATGCCATCCACTGCTGCTGGAATTGACACACCAGTAAGATCATGTAACTGAGCCAAAGCTTCAAAATCACTCAGTCCGGTTTGTCCAGTCACAGCTTCGACTGCAACAACTGGGAATTTGTAAGGACTGGCAGTTGAAACAACGACTGTCTTCGTGTCGTCACCTGTTTTGGTCCGATATTTTTGATAAACGGCTGATGCTACTGCTGTATGCGGATCTTCAATATAGTTAGATATTTCATAAACCCGTTTGATTTCAGCCGCGGTCTCCACTTCTGTGGCATATTCAGCCGCAAAGAGTGCTAGCATTTCTGAGTCAAAGTTGGTCAACTCATACTGACCATGTTTTTTGAGATTGGTCATCAACTCTGCTGTCTTTTCGGCATTATTTCCTAACAGGTGGAAAATCAAGCGCTCTAGATTTGAAGAAACTAAAATGTCCATAGACGGGCTAGATGTCACCTTGAAACAGCGCTTCTTATCATAGATATGTGTTTTAAAGAAATCTGTCAAGACATTATTTTCGTTGGAAGCACAGATTAACTTGCCAACTGGAAGACCTATTTGTTTAGCATAGTAGGCTGCCAAGATATTACCGAAGTTTCCAGTTGGTACAGAAAAATTGACTGCTTCACCAGCTCGAATCTGATCGGTTTTGACCAATTGTGCATAGGCATAGACATAATAAACAATCTGTGGCACCAAGCGCCCGATATTCATGGAGTTGGCGGAAGAAAATTGCGACTTGTGTTCTGCTAGTTTTTTGCGAAGCACAGCGTTATTAAACATCTGCTTGACATTGGTCTGAGCATCATCAAAATTCCCTTCAATAGCCACTACATGAGTATTGTCCCCTGTCTGAGTCGTCATTTGCAGCTCCTGAACCTTGCTGACACCGTCTTTCGGATAAAAGACGATAATCTCGGTCCCAGGAACGTCTGCAAAGCCTGCCATAGCTGCCTTACCCGTGTCGCCAGAAGTCGCCGTCAGAATGACAATTTTATTTTCTAAGCCATGCTTTTTCGCTGCAGTCGTCAGTAAATGCGGAAGGATGGACAAGGCCATGTCCTTAAAAGCAATGGTCGAACCATGAAAAAGCTCTAAATTGTACTGACCATCTAGCTTGATTAAGGGAGCAATGTTCGGCGTATCAAACTTGTTATCGTAAGCATGGGCAATACAATCATCTAGCTCTTGATCTGTGAAATCATCTAAGAAAGCAGATAAAATTAATTTTGCTACTTCTTGATAGGAAGCGTCTTTTAGTTTTGCAAAATCCAACTCTACCTGAGGATAAGAAATTGGAGTAAAGAGACCGCCATCTGTTGCCAATCCCTGCAAAATAGCTCGGCTAGCTGTCGTTGTATTGTTTGCGTCACGCGTTGATTGATAAACTAAAGTCATAAATTTTTATCCCTTTCGTGTAGTCTGTTCTATTATAACATGACTTATCAGAAAATTCTCGCATTTCTATGGAAAATACTAATGTGCGTAAACTTTTGGTTTATTCTTGCTTGCACGTCTAATCATCGAAAAGAAAAAACAGACGTCAACTCATCAAAGCATCGTCCGTTTTGTTTTTTGATTATCGTTGTCAGCCATAGAACTGAATGTCAGTGACAGTGATTTTAAATATCGAGTATCCCACTACCGACTTATTACACAACATTATTTGGCTACCTCAGTTTTTTGAATACTTTCCCATCATTATTTCACTTTCATAACTCTCACTAGACTAGCTCGTTCAGCTTCTTCTAGCTTCATTTCGATATATTGAATGGTTTCTATGAGATCTGGAATAGTTGCATACTCTAAGCCATTGACCCGGCGGCGAGTTTTTTCAATTTCATCCGCCATCAACTGACAGCTCTTTTCAATCTCTGCTAAGCGCAAAAGATCTGGCAATAGGTTACTCATATCTTCAATCGTCTCATCCATCTGGCTGTTGGATGCCACGTAGCTATAAACTACATCTCCATCATCATCACCGTAAGGATTGGCAATATGGGCATGCATCTTAGGAACTCGCACGCTCATGATATTTTCCTGTTCGATATGGAGATTGATTTCTCGCATAGGGACAGCAAAAATTTCTTCCACCATAAGGTCGCTTTCCAAAGCTTTTGCCAACACAAAGTCCTGCATATGACCAACGAGAGCTTCTTCAACTTTTTGGCGAAGGCGATTATTTTCGCGAACAGCTTCAATAAAACGACGCATCAATTCATCTCGCTTATCCTTGAGAAGTTTATGACCGCGAGTAGCTGTTTTCAGGCGCTCTTTTAGATTGTTGAGTTCCATTCGAGTGGGTTTGATATTCAAACGAGTCATCGGCTCACCTCCTTAAGCTTGCCGCCTACTTTCTGGTAAATATTGGTCGATCATATCATCCTTAATCCGCTTAAGCTCCGTCCGTGGCAAGATAGACAACAATTCCCAACCTAAATCTAGGCTTTCTTCAATCGTTCGATTGGTATAAAATCCTTGATTGATATATTCTTTTTCGAATCGCTCAGTAAATTGTACATAGAGTTTATCCGTATCAGATAATGCAGACTCTCCTAGTACAACTGCTAATTCTTTGGCCTGTTTCCCTTGTGCATAAGCCGCAAAAAGCTGATTCATCGTTGCCGCGTGGTCTCCCCGAGTCTTTCCTTCGCCAGATCCTTTGTCCTTGAGACGTGAAAGGGACGGTAACACATTAATCGGCGGACGATAACCACTATTGTAAAGGTCACGCGACAGGATAATCTGACCCTCAGTAATGTAACCAGTCAAATCAGGAATGGGATGAGTGATATCATCCTCAGGCATGGTAAGAATTGGAATTTGTGTGACCGAGCCTTTCTTCCCTACCAAACGTCCTGCACGCTCATACAGGGTGGATAGGTTGGTATAAAGATAACCCGGATAGCCTCGGCGTCCTGGCACCTCTCGACGAGCAGCGGATACTTCTCGCAAGGCCTCACAGTAGTTCGTCATGTCTGTCATGATGACGAGAACGTGCATGTCCTTTTCATAAGCCAAGTATTCGGCAGCCGTCAAGGCAATTCGTGGTGTTGCAATCCGCTCAATAGCAGGATCATTTGCTAGATTGATAAAGAGGATAGAGCGGTCAATGGCCCCCGTCTCCCGCAAGTCATTCATAAAAAATTCAGCTTCTTCAAAGGTCGTCCCCATAGCTGCAAAAACGACTGCAAAATTTTCTTCTGAATTGAGCACAGTAGCTTGTCGAGCAATCTGAGCGGCCAATTCCTTATGAGGCAGGCCCGATCCAGAAAAGACTGGCAGTTTTTGACCACGTACCAAAGTATTGAGGTGATCAATAGCTGAAATCCCAGTCTGAATGAACTCATCAGGATAATCTCTTGCTACTGGATTGATCGCTTGACCGTCAATGTCCAGGTATTTCTCAGGCAAAATATCTGGACCACCATCAATAGGCTTACCCATCCCATTGAAAATCCTTCCGACCATATCTTCTGATACTGGCAACTCAAGAGGATGACCGGTAAAACGCACCTTAGTTTTCCCTAGATTGATTCCGCTAGAGCCTTCAAACAGCTGCACCATCGCCTTATCTTCTTGCACTTCTAAGACCTGCCCTTGACGCTTCGTTCCATCATGGAGTTGGATTTCCACTAATTCATTGAAATGCACCCCTTCTACTCGATCCACAATCATCAAAGGGCCGACAACTTCACTGACGGTACGGTATTCTTTAATCACGTTCATTGGTTGCTCCTCCTTGGGCAAGAATATCATGCAGTTTTTCCCGAATAGCGGTATCCAAACTGCGAATTGCTTCCAACTGATCCTCTGGGATAAATTTAGAGCGGGCAATCTGATCTCTCAACTCCACAGTACCGTTCATAATCTCAGTAAAATAGGCACCTAAATTCAAAGAACGATTAGCTTCTTCATCAAACGTTAGGATATTAGTAAGAAGAGCCACTTGTTTTTTAAAGGAAGTGTAGGTATCCACTTCGTCAAAAGCATTCTGCTGCAGGTAGTCCTCACGGATCATTTTTGCTGTATTCATGGTAAGACGATCCTTTTCAGACAGCGAATCCAGGCCAACCAACCGTACGATTTCTTGTAGTTCACTCTCTTTTTGAAGAATGTTCATTGCCTTGGTTACCTTTTCTGACCAAGTCAACTGTTCATGTTGATTGATATAGTGCCCTACCTCATCTAGATAAAGTGAGTAAGAACTAAGCCAGTTGATAGCCGGAAAGTGACGACGTTGTGCCAACTGAGCGTCCAATCCCCAGAAGACCTTGACAATCCGTAGAGTATTTTGCGTAACGGGCTCCGAAATATCTCCACCTGGAGGGGAAACGGCACCAATTGCAGTAATACTTCCCTCGCGCTCGTCACTACCTAAGGTTTTCACCCGACCAGCTCGTTCGTAATATTCAGCAATCCGACTGCCGAGATAGGCAGGATAGCCTTCATCGCCCGGCATTTCTTCCAAACGCCCGGACATTTCCCGCAGAGCTTCTGCCCAACGTGAGGTCGAATCTGCCATAATGGCCACAGAGTAGCCCATGTCTCGGAAGTACTCAGCAATTGTAATTCCTGTATAAATAGAAGCCTCACGCGCCGCAACTGGCATGTTGGACGTGTTCGCAATCAGAACGGTTCGTTGCATAATTGACTGACCAGTTACTGGATCGATTAGCTCTGGAAATTCATTTAAGACATCCGTCATTTCATTGCCCCGCTCGCCACAGCCAACATAAATCACGATGTCCACATTAGCAAATTTGGCAACCTGATGCTGAACAACAGTCTTGCCAGCACCAAATGGGCCAGGAACAGCAGCTGCCCCGCCCTTGGTCACAGGGAAAAAGGTGTCAATCACGCGTTGACCCGTCACCAAAGGTTCCTCTGGGATCAGCTTTTGAGCAAATGGACGGCCTCTCCGGACTGGCCACCTCTGCATGAGATTGCCGACAAAGACAGAACCATCCGCACGCTCAATTTCATAGACTGCTTCTTCGACCGTGAAGCTACCAGCTTCAATAGCCGTCAGCCGACCACTAACACCAACTGGTACCAGAATACGATGCACTACCAGCTCGGTTTCTTGAACGGTGCCTAGAATATCTCCAGCTTGGACTTCATCGCCGACAGCTAGACAAGGTACAAAGTCCCACTTAGTCTCACGATTCAGATTAGGTAGCTGAACTCCACGTACCAGAAAATCACTCTGTGTCACCGTTTGAAAGCGTGCCAAAGGACGTTGAATGCCATCAAACATTTGCGAAATCAGACCCGGCCCCAACTCAACCGATAACGGACTCCCTGTTGTTTCTACTGGTTCTCCTGGCCCAAGACCAGAGGTTTCTTCGTATACCTGAATAGAAGCCTCATCTTGACGCATCTCGATGATCTCCCCAATCAAGCCCAAATTGCCTACATGACAAATATCCTGAATGTTCGCTTCTTGCATTCCAGAAGCAACCACCAAAGGACCTGAAACTTTTATAATCTTTCCTTGACTCAAGTCTTGCTCCTTCTAATTTAAAATATTTTGTCCGACTGCTTTTTCTACATTCTCACGAATGCGTCCCCGTCCTAATCCCATTATTCCTTTATGAGTCGGGATTAAAATAATCGCTGGCAATACTTGCTTATCATAGTAAGCCAATGTTTCAGGGATTTCTGCAGCCACATCCTCTGTCAAATAAATAATGGCAAAATCTTCTCGGCTCAGTCGGCGTAAAGCATTCACAGCATCAGCTGCTCCTGTGACTGGAAAAGTCTGAAAACCAATTAGACGAAAAGGTAGAATGGCATCACGATTTCCTACCACACCAATTTTATAAGTTTTACTGGCCATAAATCGGTCTCATCCTTTCTTTAATGATTTCTACTGGAAGCTGATTTGTCAAACCGGTCAAAATAAGTCGAAGATTTTTCACTTCTAGCTCTTTTCCCAATAAATAGCGAGCTAATGGAAGTGGACCACTTGTTTCAAATCGTCCTTGCTCTAAGAGTTTAAACGGAACCAAGTCTGCTAAATATTCCAGTTCAAGATTTGTCAGCTTACCCAAATGCATTTTTTCTTCATAAGAGCGCAATTTTGCATCAAATTCTAATGGGTTTACTTGAGAAAACCAGTCCGTTAGTTGCCCTTTTTCTGCTAACTCAATCCACTCTGCACTTGTTAAAGATCCATCATCAGATAAGAGCTGTGTCATAAAACTATGCGGTTTTTGGTGACGAATGGCACGCTGCACCGTTGTTGCATTGTAAAAATCAATCGTCAACCGTACCAACTGCTTAAGCCGCTCATCTTCAAATTCAGATTCCAACCTTTTTAAGTGCGCAAAATAAGCTAGATCCATTCCGATTTCCAAAACACGCACATCTTGGTAATCCTGATATTCTGCCCAAGTTGCTGCTATTTCATCCACCATCAATTTGGGACAGTATTCCGCAGAAAAAGTTGTAATCAGCTGCTCCAGCATGTCTAACGAATATGACCCGACAGGAATCAACAGATGCCTTAAATTTAAGCCGGTTGCCTTGTGCTTAAGCAACACTTTAAGATTGTGATAGGTATATTTAAGCGTGAAAAACTCCACCAAAGCAGATGTTGGACTGACTTCAAAAGCCCATGTATACTCTGCAAACAAATGCTTCATGAGAAATCTCTCAATCGTATTTAAGTCAGTTAGTTGTTCATGATTCGGATTATATGCTGTCCCTTCCAAAGCTGCTGATCGACTTTCAGAACTTGAAGCTCGCAACAACTGCTCATACTGCGCAGGACTTAAGAAACTACTCTCATGAATACTAATTTCCGTATTAACTTGTGCGAAAGTATTGTCATTCATGAACAGTCTCCTTACTCTTCTTTATCTTGGAAAATAGCCTGAGCGAGCCGATAGCTTTCCTCCTGCCATAAAGAATCCACCAAATAACGGTAGAGATAGTTATCGTCAACATTCCCTCGCGAAAGGAGAAAACCCGCTTCTCCACTCACAGCTGAAGAAGCTAATTTCACTTGTGGATAACGCTCTAACAATTGTTCTAATTGAACGGCTGAATATTTACCAAATGTTCGTGAACCAAATGTCAAAACCAGCTCTTCTTGAGGATACTTTTTTAAGATCTGCTCCAAAAAAGCCTGTTCCTGTTTGAGCGACCAAGCCGCCATCTGCTCATAAGCTCCTGCAAATAATTCTTTCAAAATCCGTTGCTTGGTCGCCAAAGTAGATTGACGTTTTTCATTTTCAAGTTGCTGCACTTCACGCTGTACTTGACGTTTTAGCACTTTTACTTCTTGCTCACGTTGTTGCATTTTTTCTTGTTTCAGCCGTACTTTTTGTTCTTTAGTTTCGCGATCAAGGGTTTCTTGGGCATTAGCTACTAACTGTCGCCCATTTTCATGCGCCTGCTCTAAAACCGAATCCCTCAATTGAGATTCAAATCCCATATCTGCCTCCTTCTATGAAATCAGATGGTTCAAGACCCTAAAAACTGTCTCATTTTCATTTCACATTCAAAACCATTAAAAGAGACACAACAAAGGCAAGGATAGCATAGGTTTCGACCATGGCAGCAAGGATTACTCCTTTCATTACGTCTTCAGGACGTTTTGCCAAAATCTGCATGCCTGCTGTCGCTACATTTCCTTGATATTTAGCAGAATAATAACCAACAATTCCGATTGGAAGTGCGGCAAAAAAGAGTGCCAAGCCTGTTTGGAGAGCCATTTCAGGTTGAACTTTAAAGAAAATTAAAATTCCAATAACAAAACCATACAAACCTTGCGTACCTGGCAATAGCTGCAAAATCAAAGCGCTAACAAATTTCTCGGGCTGTTCTTTTAACAACGCTGCTGCAGCCTGACCGGTCGAGCCGACATTCCGTGCAGAACCAATACCACTAAGAAAAATCGCCAGAACCACACCTAGTGCTGCGAAAAAGGCACCGCCATAAGTTGAAAAATAAGATGAAAAAGCTTGCATAAATAAACTCCATTTCTAATAGTAAATACTATTTGTTTGATTGTTCTAATTGTCAATGGTATAAAATTCTGTCTGAGCAATTAAAACAATTTCGCTGAACTACTTTTTGTAGCGAACATATTTCCCTGCTGGTTTCAAAGGTTTAAAGGCTTTTCCACCACCATCGTAGAATTTTCCAAAAAATTCAACAAAAATTAAACGTGCTCCATGTACATAGCCTGATAAAAAGGAGAGGAACATATTGATACTGTGAAGGGCGATAAATAGCACAATACCAATACTGAAGCGAGCAAAAGGAGGAAAGAGACTAACAATTAAGTTAAAGGCTGAACCAATGCTCGCACCTGCAAGACCCAAAGCCATAAGTCTCGTGAAACTCACCAAATCGCCCACATAACTGCTGATATTGTATAAATTAAACAATGCAGGCCCCAATCCTTTCAAACTCTTAGCGCTGATAATAGAAACGAGTACAATACCCACAGCATTTATAATAGCAAGCCATTGTCCGATCAAACCAGCAATAGCAAGCGATGGGAATAATCGGCCCGCTGCTAATAAAGCCAGCCCGACGAGAATCAGCATCCAAGCAAAGCCTGAATTATAGGCTTCCGCATAGTCTTTCATGCGAATATTCTTTGCACCACTGAGATAAAGCCCTGTCATGACTGTAATAAACCCAATCACGACCGACATAATCAGAATGGTGATCACATCCGTACTGGTATCAACAATCGCAAAAGGCAATTTGAAACCAAAGAATGAACCATAGATGACTCCCCAGAGTGCAACGCCGACTCCTAAAATTCTAAAAAAGCGTAAATTCTTAGCCAGATTTGGCTTGATATGTAGAGCCTTCAAAGCCCAACTTGTTCCACCAAAGAGCAACAAACCATAGCCAATATCAGCTGCCATCATACCAAAAAAGATAAAATAAAACAGCGACACAACGGGTGTTGGATCTTTGTCTTCGTACTTCGGCAGCGAATACATTTCCGTTACCAACTCAAACGGCTCAATCAGCGCATTGTTTTTGAGTTTTGTCGGCACGCGCTGTCGATCAGCTGCCGTCATTTCATGGATTTGAAGCAAGACAGCACCACCAAATTGCTGCGTGAGTCCCATTCTTAAATCTTCTATCTGCTCCTGCTCAATCCAGCCCTCTAAGGCAACCAAATTCTGTGTACTAGCAAGAGCTTCCTTGATTTCTTGACGAGAAGTTAAATTCAATACATAATCCAACTGACACTTGAGTTGTTTTAATTCTTCATTTGAAGACGCCAGTTGTATTTTTGTTGAAGTTATGAGTGCTTCTTGCTCTTTTATCGTCGCTTGTAATGCTACCAAACGCTCCTTTGGCAATTCCTCAAAAGCATATTCAAACAGCTTGAAACCAAGTTCTGTCAAAACTGCTTGGGTTTCTTTAGCAACTTCTGCTTTACATAACACAAGGATTCCTTTTTCTGTACTGCTAGTAAAAACCTCTCGAACTTCCAGATTAGGATAATCCTGCAATCGAATATTGAACTGATTGTTTCCACTGGTTGGAATGGTTCCCACAAACGCACGAAGATGTTTAAATTGCTTAAGTACTACTGGAGTAACGTCTAAACTTGCCCATTTTTCCAACTCCGCCACTTCCGACTGAGCCGTTTCTTTGACTTCTTGTGCTCTTGCCAACACTTGAAATTGTTGCTGAATCGCCGCAAGAAACGCTTCTTCGTCACGCGCTTGTCCCATCTGTTCTAAACTGACAAAGCTTGTTTCCAACGGAGCTTCCTTCAATGATTCCAGCATTTTTTTCTTAGGAACAAATGCTTGCAGGTTTTCAATCATACGTGCGAGTTTTTCCTGCCGCCGAGTCAAAGCTTGAAGATGTTCCGAAAAAGATGTATCAGGATTCCACACTAACTCTTTCTCAAAAGCACCTTTCCAGGTCTCTTTTGCTTGTAAATCCTGAATTTCAACCGATTGGAGATTTTGCAGATAGGAAAGGATTTCATCCAACAATTCTCTTGGCAACAGCAGCGACAATTCCTGCATCTGACTAATTGCCATATTTTTCTACCACCCTGTCTACAATCATTTGCAGTAACGCCTCTTTTTTATTTGACAAAGCTGCTTGGACTTTTTCTTCGTTCTCTTGTTTCGTTTTTTCCAAGTCTTGTGTCAAGCTAGCAATCTCTTTTTCAGATTGTTCCTTTAACTCAATAAGCAACTGTTGTTTTTCTTTATCATAGGCTCGCCCTAGTTGCTTCAAATCGATGGCAGCTTGGTTTTGCAACTCCCGAATCTGATGTTGATAACCAGCTAGCACTTCGTCTGCTGCTCGCTCAATTTCTTGCATTTGCTCAAGAGTAGCGTTCGTCATATCTTGCACCTCCTTTGTATCATACAATGGCTGTAACGTTTACTTGTGTAAATTATAACACATTTTCAAATCATTCGTCATAGAGTTTTATTCCTTTTCTGCGCTTAATTGAAATCATTTCACCCTGTGCTATTTATCAAGCTACTCAGCGTCTTATTTTGTAAAACTATGTTATAATACAAATAGGTTTTTCAAAACATTTGTTCTATATCACTACAAGTAAAGAGAGTACATCTATGAAAAATACGCGACATATTATGGCGAGAATCGAAAGCCATTTTGACAGCATGACCGACTTAGAAAAGCGGATTGCAAACTACTTTTTAAATCCTTCTAGTATCTACGACGACCTTTCTTCGCAAAAAGTTGCGCAAACTCTTTACATCTCCCAGGCGGCACTTACTCGCTTTGCAAAAAAATGTGGATTTAAAGGTTACAGAGAGTTTAATTTTCAATATATTCATCAATTGCAAAGTAATGTAGAAGAAACCAATCACTTACAACACGATGTGTCCCGTAGAGTTTTGCGAAATTATACTCAAATTCGACAACAGACAGAGGAATTGATTGATGAAGAAAAACTGTTGCGTGTGGTGCAGTTTATCGAAGAAGCGGATCGAGTGTATTTTTTTGGTATTGGTAGTTCAGGGTTGGTAGCTCGTGATATGAAACTGCGCTTCATGCGGCTTGGGGTCATCTGCGAAGCTTTGACAGATCAAGACGGCTTTGCTTGGACGACCAGTATTTTAGACAAAAATTGCTTGGTGATTGGTTTCTCTTTATCAGGACAAACCCAATCTATCATCAATAGTCTGATGGATGCCAAAGCAATGGGAGCTAAAACTGTATTGGTAACAGGCCAATCAGACAAAGTTGACCAACAATTTACGGAAATCATTCCTGTTGCCATTCAAAGCAAACCAGAGTATATTTTGCGCATCTCAGCTCAATTTTCTATGTTGCTGGTGATTGACTTACTCTATGCCTTTTTCCTTGAAATTGATCGGGAGAAAAAAGAAAAAATCTTCAACAGCTATTGGGAAAATAAAAAATTAAATGGTTACTACCAACGACATAAATAACAAAAGAGCAAGTTGAGTTCAGATTTTCCTGAGAACCTCGCTTGCTCTTTTTATCTATTGTTGTTTATTTTTAAAATGATAATAGGCACCAAACATTCCTGCTGTATTTTGATAGTAAGCGAAAGCGAGCTTGGTTTTTTTAGCGATACTTGGTACCAAGCAGGCTTTCATAGCAGCCTCAATTCGAGGACGAAGAACGGCCTCTTGCTCCATAATGCCGCCACCTAAAATCACCACTTCTGGATTGACTACATAGCAAATATTCGCAATCCCTTGTCCTAGATAGTTAACCATGCGGTCAATGCCTTGGATACAGCGTGCATTTCCTTCTGTTGCTTCCTTGAAAATGCGCCGTCCATTCCACATAGCAGGATCTTCTCCGTGAAGTTCTGCTACATAATTGACCAAGGCCGTCGTTGAAGCCATATCTTGGAATGCACCATCTGACAGATACACATAACCGACTTCACAGGCTGAATTACTAAAGCCGTGAAAAACCTGACCATCCACCAGCAAACAGCCACCGATACCCGTCCCAATCGTCAAACAAATCGCAATGTTCGCTCCCTTTCCGCTCCCGGACATGACTTCTGCTAAGCCAGCACAATTGACATCGTTTTCAATCTCACAAGGAACGGCAAATGTTTCTTCTACCACTTTCTTGAACTGAGTACCTGCATAGTTCGGAATCTGAGGACCAGCATAAAAGATTTCTCCTTTATCTGGATCGACCATTCCGGCTGAGGAGATACAAACCCCAGCAACTGGAATTTGTTCTAAATAACGTGCTACAATTCCCTTTACCTTGCGCAAAATTTCTGGACCGCCCTTATAAGCCTCTGTTGGGATTTCATGTGCTTCCAGCAAGGTGTCAGTATCATCAATCAGACCATATTTGATATTTGTTCCACCAATATCAATGGCAATATATTTCCCCATAATCCACCTCTTTTTTATTACAAGAACGTTTCCTTAGCTGCACGAATCAAACGAGCTGCTTCTTCTACAATCGGACGATCTGTGCCTGTCACTGGTGTTAACGGAGCACGAACAGAACCAATGTTTAGATTTTCATTGATTTTCAAGACTTCCTTGATGACAGAATACATATTTCCATGAGCAGCAGTTAATTTTCCGATAATAGTGTTGATGGTAAATTGTAATTCTTTTGCTCTCTCCAATTCTTTGTCGGCAATCAATTGATTGAGCTTCAAGAAAAGCTCTGGCATCGCCCCATATGTTCCACCGATACCTGCTCTTGCTCCCATCAGGCGACCACCTAAAAATTGCTCATCTGGCCCATTAAAGACGAGGTGGTCTTCCCCACCAAGTGCTGCAAAGGTTTGAATGTCTTGGACAGGCATGGAAGAATTCTTCACGCCAATCACACGTTCATTTTTGAGCATTTCTGTATATAAACTTGGCGTCAGAGCTACACCTGCCAACTGCGGAATATTGTAGATCACAAAGTCTGTATGTGGGGCAGCTGCGCTAATATCGTTCCAATATTGAGCAATCGAGTATTCTGGCAAACGAAAATAAATCGGTGGTATGGTCGCAATAGCGTCCACTCCCAAGCTTTCTGCATGGCGCGCTAACTCCATACTATCCTTGGTGTTGTTGCAAGCGACGTGCGCAATAATAGTTAATTTCCCTTTTGCCACTGCCATTACTTCTTCCAAAATCAATTTTCTATCAGCAACACTTTGGTAGATACATTCACCAGATGAGCCATTAACATACAAGCCTTGAACTCCTTTTTCAAGAAAATATTCTACCAAAGCTCGCACACGTTGCGGACTAATCTCGCCTTGATCATCATAGCAAGCATAAAAGGCCGGAATGACCCCTTCATATTTTTTTAAATCTCTCATATTTTATTCTCCAAGTTAATTGGTTTTATCGTTTATACTTATTAAAAATAGTTTCCATAATAGGCAATTGTAAAAATCCTAGGGCTGCAAACCCGATTAATACAAAAAGAGTAAAGCCCAGCAGCAATACAAATCCTGAACTAGAGAGGAAAAAGACGATTACAGCTAATAAGGCTATCATCAAAAAGAACCACGGGAAATGCAAACTCACCATGATCAGTCCCGTTTGTAATAGATCTTTTACCGTCATTTCAAATTTAGCTGCCAAAGGATAGATGCATAAAAACAGCAAACTAGTAAAAATGATGACACCGATACAAGTTGCTTTTAGCATTTGAAACAGCATTGTTTCCTGCCTCCAAAAAAGCACGAGGTCAAATAGACTGATTCCTACAAGTAGCAGTTCTAGCAAACCAAGTTTTAAACCGACTTTCCAATTTTTTCTAAATGCTTGTATGTACATCGCTGTGACTTTTACGCGACGCGCACCCTTGATTTCAAACAAAGTTTCATACAAGCTAATTTTGGCAATACCAATCGTAACAAGTGGTAGACAAGACAGCAGAAAAAGAAGATTGACTGTCACTAAATCAAGAATTTTTTCACAAACTCTCATGAATAAATTATCCGTATTAAAAATAGATTTCACTAACTGAGAGCTTCTGTTCTCCATGCTCAATCTCCTTTATTTTTCTAGTTAGTCAAATAGCACTTTTACCACGCATTTCTTGACCGTCAACCCCTTGCCAGCAAAACCATTTGGGTGATGAGCTTCTTCTGGTAAAAACGCCACAAAATTCCGATGATCCAAAACTAGCGGATAGACTTGGTTGCAAGTGTTAAAACCAATATCTTTCTCTGCATCATAAACCTTGCGAAGTTCCGTTTGCTCATAGCCATACTGGATTATTTCTCGCCCTTCCAAGAGAAAATGCAAATCCAAATAACGATGATGAAATTCAAAGCCATCATTCTCTTCTTGATTAAGCTCATTTTCCTGCACAAAGAAGAAAACTTTGTCTCCATTAATCTCATACCGTCCTAACTCATAATTGCTTAAATCGTGAGTTAGGAGATAATCAATAGCACAATCCAAATGCTTATGGATACCTTTGTAATGGGCAAGATTTTCCAATTCATCGAAAATCATTCGTTTTCCCTCCTTATCCTTTCACAGCTCCCATGGTAATACCTTGTGTGAAGGATTTTTGGAAGACAAGAAAGACGGTTACAATCGGAACAGCTGCCATAGCAGCACCAGCCATAATCAAACCATAATTCGTTGCCATTTCAGCTTGCATCGTTGCCACTCCAAGTGAAATCGTTAGATTTTGCCGCGATGTCAGCATGACCAATTGCATAAAGTAATCATTCCATGTGTTGATAAAGGTAAAAATGGCAAGGGCAGCAAAACCTGGTTTTACAATTGGAAAAGCTACATTCCAAAAAGTCCGAATTTCACCACAGCCATCAATCTTAGCAGATTCCAACAATTCCGTTGGGATATTTTCACTAAATTGCTTCATGAGGAAAACCCCAAAAGGCCAACCAACAAGAGGCAAAATAACTGCAGCTAGTGTATCATGAATTCCCATAAAGTTGACAATACGGACCAAAGGAACCAGTACTACTTGTTTAGGCAGAGCCATAGCAGCGATAAAAGTTGCAAAAAGAATCCGCTGCCCATAGAAACGTTTTTTAGCCAGAACATAACCCGCTAAGGCAGAAGTAATGCAGACCAAAAACATGGTCGCTAGCGAGATAAAGACACTATTCCACATCCATTGCAGGGCTGGGTTTTGCACCATCAGCTGTTGGAAATTTTCTAATGTTGGCATCTTAGGCCACCATTGAGGTGGAATGACGATCGTATCTGGCTGCGATTTGAAAGCCCCTGTTAAAATCCAATAGAAAGGAAAAACAAAGAGAACGGTCAACACCAAGAGAATAATCGTTGAAATTACCGTAAAGGCACTCATTTTTTTCTGTTTCATCTTGTCTCTCCTTTCTTTAATATTCGACGTCATTTCCAAGAATCTTGAATTGGGCAAAGCTAATCAAAGCAATCATGACAGCTAAAAATACTCCCATGGTATTAGCATAACCATATTCAGATAACTTGAAGGCTTTTTCATACAGATAATACATCAATGTACTGGTTGAATAGTTTGGCCCTCCGGATGTCAACAGCTGAATCAAGGCAAAACATTGGAAGGAATTGATTGTTGTAATGATCGCAATATACAGAGTTGTTGGCAAAAGACTTGGCCATTTAATCTTCCAGAAAACTTGCAGCTCTGTCGCTCCATCAACACGCGCAGCTTCCACCAATGAATTGTCAATATTTCCCATAGCAGCAATATAGAGAATAATAGGCTGCCCGACAGAAGTTGTCAGCAAAATCACAATAATCGCCATCAACGCCCAATGCTTATCACCCAGCCAAGAAATATTCTGATTGATGACATGACCCGACTTCAGGACGAAATTCAAAATCCCTGACAGTGGGTCGTAAATCCATTTCCATACAACCGTTACAGCTACACTCCCTGTTACCACCGGCAAGAAGAAGACGAACCGATAAAATGACCGTGCAATCGCATTCTGACTATAGGTTTGAGAAGCCACAAACAAAGAGAACAGAACAACAATTGGTACTGAACCAATAACAATAATCACCGTATTAATGAGAGATTTAATAAAGACTGGATCTTTAAACATTCGTGAGTAATTGTCCAATCCAACGAATGAAAAGGATGTCATAGAATAATTAAAGAAACTCGTTACAAATCCCATCACCATCGGTGCCAATACAAAGACAATAAAGAATAATAGAACTGGTGCCAAAAAAGCATAGGAAATCACCGTTTCTCTCATTCTTATTTTATTCACTTTCACATTCAACACCTCATTTAGCTAGAGGAGATACTGACCTCCTCTTTTTGATAAAAAATTCCCTTTTCCTATTTTATGAAACCAACAACAGAAAAAGGGAAATCGTTACATTATTTATTTTTTACTTTTTTTAATGGTTTCATTTGCTTTTTCTGTAAAGGTCTTCAAAGCAGATTCAACTTTTTCATCGCCATTTGAAACAGATTGCAACATTGGGAACCAGAGTGTTCTCATTTCTGCAAATCCATCAATCGTATTGTAATATGGTGAATAATATTTTGTCCAAGTGCTGATTGTTTCCATCCGTTTGTCATTATACAATTTTCCAAATGAGGAACGGACTGGGAAGGCACCTGTACGAACAACATTTTTTGGCCCCCACTTTTTATCATCCGCAATAAATTTGACAAACTTTTTAGCAGCTTCTACTTTCTTTTTATCTTTATTGTTAAAGATACCAAAACCATTTACAAGGTATTCTAAAGCTGGTTTTCCGTTATCTGATGGGAATGGCACTTCCACAACTTCGACGCCACTGGCTTTCAAGAGTTTAGCTTGGATGCCTTTTTGCGCAGGTGCCCAAAGAACAGTATAAGAAGTTTGTCCATTTGCAAAGTTTTGAATATCTGCTCCACCATCGAATTGAGAGCCGTTTGTCATCAAACCATCTTTAATCCAGCTCACTGCTTTGTTCAAACCTTTGACAAAGTTTGGACTGTCCGTTGTATATTTTGTCACTTTATCATCTGTTACAGAACCACCATAAAGATTTGAAATGAAAGCACGTGTACCTTGGTCACCACCTTGACCATTACTGAAGAGTGAGCCAGGAGTATACCCTTTAGCTTTCAATGCTTTTAATACTTTTTCAAAGTCAGCAGTTGTCCAGCCCTCTTTAACAAGGTCTAACACACCAGCTTCTTTCAGCATTTTCTTGTTCAATGCCATGTAAAATGGCGCAGAGCTAATTGGATACATATAGGCTTTGTCACCAGCTTTGCTGGCCTGAATGATTTGATTGTTATTGACATCTTTGACAAAATCATTTGTAAAGAGATCGTTCAATTCTGCCAATTTACCATTTTTACCATATTGAATGATCCGACCCGGTGCGTCAAAGAGGACATCTGGTGCTGTTCCTGCTTCAATCGCCGTTGTGATTTTTTCTGGACCAGATTTGAAATCAATTGTTTCTAGTTTCACTTTAATATCTGGATTGGCTTTTTCAAATGCTTTGATAATTTCTTTTTCATAAGTTCCAACACCATCGTTTGCTTTTTCTTGCGTGAAGACTGGGAAAGCCCACCAAGTAATCTCTGTCTTACCAGAAGAATTACCTGAATCAGCCGACTTGTTTGAACCACCTGAATTTCCACATGCTGCCAAAGATAAAATTGCAGCTCCTGCAACTAACGAACAAAGTATTTTCTTCATCCTCATATTGTTTCTCCTTTTATTGTCATCCTTTTTAGGATAAAATTGTTCCTACTTTTCACTTACTGCTGCAACAAAACGCTCTGTAATTTCTTTTGGACGCGTAATGGCACCACCTACTACAATTCCTCTAACACCTAAGTCATGAATCGTTTTAGCTTCACTTGGATAATGAATTTTTCCTTCCGCGATAACATCCAAACCTGCATCACATAAATTTTTTATCAGATCAAAATCCGGCCCCTCACATTGCAAACTATAAGAAGTGTAGCCCGACAAAGTTGTCCCTACAAAGTCCACACCCGCTTCTACCGCAGCAGCTCCCTCTTCAAAGGTACTCACATCTGCCATGAACAATTGATGAGGATATTTCTCCTTCACTTGCTTGATGAAATCCGCAATCTTTAAACCATCAAAACGCTCCCGCTTTGTACAATCAAAAGCAATCACTTCAATATCCAGAGCTGCTAGTTCATCAATTTCTCGCATCGTTGCGGTAATAAATGGCTCTTGAGGTGGATAATCTCGCTTGATAATACCAATAATGGGTAGCGAAGTGACCTCTTTAATTTCCTTAATATCCCGAACGCTATTCGCTCGAATACCAACAGCGCCTCCTTGTTCAGCCGCTTTCACTAAAAGAGGAATAACCCCACCTGCATCAGTATAAAGCGGTTCATGTGGCAGAGCTTGACAGGAAACAATGATGCCATCTTTTATTTTGGCAATCAGCTCGTCTTTTGTCATTTTTGCCATAGACAGCCTTCTCCTTTACTATTGTAGATCGATTTTTAAAGCGCTTTCAATCTCACAGTGCTATTATAGCTGTTTTTTAAAACGCTTTCAATAACATCCGATATTTAGGTTCTAATTTCTGATAATGCTCACTTTTCTCTTAAATCTTGAAAGTAGTTTCAAGAAAACGATACCCAAAGCATCACAATCATTCACTCTCCTTCAAGGTTTGTAGTATTGAGAAAATCTCAATCATATCTTTTGCGACCATGTCAGCTTGACTCTGGTCAACAGGCATCCTCTTTTCTTCATAAGCAATAATCTTTAACCCTGCACTCTTAGCAGCAGCAATACCACAAAAAGAATTCTCAATAGCTACAGCATTTCCCACATTTATATCCAATTTTTCTAAAATAACTTGATAAATCGCTGGATTAGGCTTGCTTTCCGCAAAATCTTCACCACTGACAATCAAGTCAAAATATTCTTTAATTCCACAAGAAGTCAGAACTTCTATAATATGTTGATATCTAAAAGACGATACAAGTGCTACTTTTATATGATTTTTCCTAGCATATAAGAGAATCTGCACGATAGCTTTCTGAAACAATTCTTGGTAGTTTACCTCTTGATATTTTTCTGCTGCAAACTTGTCTAGTTGATGATCGATTGTTTCCAAAGATAAACTTGTCTAGCTGAGCTGTTTAATACAACGATAAAGAGCCATATAAGATTTTCCAACTAAAATCGAAAAATCTTGCTGAGACAACTCATTTGGACTTGAACTAAACAAGCACACAAATGCTTATTGTAATTGAAAATCTAGATATTCCGTATCCACAATGACACCGTCCATATCAAATACCAATAATTGAAGCATGATTGTCCTCCTTTTTTCACAACTAGATTAAAGGAAAGCGCATATAATAGCAAGCGAAAGCAAAAATACTCCCCAATAGAAAAATCTCCCTGCTTTTACAGAGAGATTGTGACTGATAAACTGATTTATCTTTCAAAACCTGAATATATTGTCTACACAATTGACAAACGATTCAAATCAGAACAAACTTTACCGTCTATTTACGACGTCCTGGACGTTCTGCATAGCCATAGTAAGCGTCAGCCATAATTTCTTCCATGTCAGTAACTATTGGCAAGCGTGGATTTGCTGGTGAACATTGATCTTCATAAGCAAGAACGGCAATATCATGTAAGCTATCTTTCCAAGTTTTTTCATCAATACCTTGATCTTTAAAGTTCATCTTGATACCAACCGCTACACCAAGGTCATAAACAGCTTTAGCATACGCTTCAACCGCTTCTTCTGGTGTTGAGCAAGGAAGACCTAGCATACGAGCAATATCTTGGAATTTTTCATCAGCTTTCCAGTAATTGTACTTAGGCCATGTTGTAGTTTTAGATGGACGAGTTCCATTGTAACGGATAACATAAGGAAGTAAAATAGCATTTGTACGTCCGTGAATGGTGTGATGAACAGCACCAATCTTATGCGCCATTGAGTGACTCATTCCAAGGAAGGCATTTGCAAAGGCCATACCAGCCATTGTAGAGGCATTATGCATCTTTTCACGGGCTTCTGGGTCAGCCGTTTTTACAGATTTTTCCAAGTATTTGAAGACTAACTTGATGGTTTGAAGAGCAATACCATCTGTATAGTCATTGGCAAAGTTTGAAGTATAGGCTTCTGTAACGTGAGTTAGAACATCCATACCTGTATCTGCTGCGATAAATGCTGGAACAGATTCTACCAAAGCTGGGTCAACAATCGCAATGGTTGGCGTCAAAGCATAGTCAGCAAGTGGGTATTTACGATTGTTTGCTTTATCAGAGATAACAGCAAACGGTGTTACTTCTGAACCTGTACCAGATGTTGTTGGGATACCAATGTATTTCGCTTTCTTACCAAGTGATGGGAATTTGAAGGCACGTTTACGAATATCCATGAATTTTTGAACAAGATCGCTGAAGTCAACTTCTGGTTGTTCATAGAACATCCACATTCCTTTAGCCGCATCCATTGGAGAACCACCACCGAGTGCAATGATTGTATCTGGTTCAAATTCACGCATTGCTTCAGTACCGCGGCGGACTGTTGTGATGTCTGGATCTGGTTCAACATCTGAGAAGACTTGAATCGTCACTTTATTTGCACGGAGATTCAATTGATCAATCACACGTTGCACAAAGCCAAGTTTTTCGATAGATTTATCGGTAACAATCATAACACGTTCAATGCCTTCGCAAGTTTGAAGGTATTGGATTGAGTTACGTTCGAAGTAGATTTTTGAAGGAACTTTAAACCATTGCATATTATTTCTACGTTTCCCTACTTTCTTGATGTTGAGAAGGTTGATAGCGGATACGTTATCACCAACTGAGTTACGTCCGTATGAACCACATCCAAGCGTTAATGACGGAATGAAAGCATTATATACATCCCCAATACCACCGAAAGTAGATGGAGAGTTCCAGATGATACGCATTGCTTTTATTTCCGTACCGAAACGTTTTGCAAGAGTTTCGTCTTTTGTATGGATAGCAGCTGAGTGACCAAGACCGTTGAATTCAACCATTTGACGTGCTTTCTTAAGTCCGTCTTCAGTGTCTTCAGATTTCAAGACTGCAATAACTGGTGATAATTTTTCACGAGTCAAAGGTTCTTTTTCACCAACCTCTTTACATTCTGCTGCAAGAATGTTGGTATCTTCTGGAACAGTGAACCCAGCTTGTTCTGCAATCCAAACAGCTGATTTACCAACGATATTTGGATTTAGCTTAGCACCAGCACAGTTTTTGCTGTTCGCTTTAGCACCAAAGCAGAATTCTTCCAGAAGGGCTTTTTCTTTTTTGTTTACAAAATAAGTATGATATGATTTGAATTCTTCTACAAATTCATCATAGATTTCTTTATCAATGATAACTGCTTGTTCAGACGCGCAAACCATTCCGTTATCAAAAGATTTAGACATAACGATGTCATGTGCTGCTTGGCGGATATTAGCTGATTTTTCAACATAAGCTGGCACATTTCCAGCACCAACTCCAAGGGCTGGTTTTCCACATGAATAAGCGGCTTTTACCATAGCATTCCCACCAGTCGCAAGAATGGTTGCAATACCTTCATGATTCATCAAAGCTGTTGTAGCTTCCATAGATGGTTGAGTAATCCATTGCACGCAGTTTTCAGGTGCTCCTGCTGCAATCGCTGCATCACGAACGATTTGTGCTGCATGAGCAGAAGATTCTTGAGCAGATGGGTGGAAAGCAAACACAATTGGATTGCGTGTTTTCAATGAAATCAAAGATTTAAAAATCGCAGTTGAAGTTGGGTTGGTTGTAGGAGTTACACCACAGATAACACCAACCGGTTCAGCAATTTTAGTCAAACCTGTAATTGGATTATCTTCAATAACACCAACAGTTTTAACACCACGCATATTGTTAACAACATGCTCACAGGCAAAGAGGTTCTTCGTTGCTTTGTCTTCAAAGACACCGCGACCTGTTTCTTTAACAGCATGCTCAGCTAAGATACCGTGCGCATCAAGAGCAGCAACTGAAGCTTTTGCAACAATGTAGTCTACTTGTTCTTGATTTAATTTTCTCATTTCTTCTAGAGCAATTAGCCCTTTTTGAACAAGTTCGTCAACATGCTTTTCAGCAGCTAACTTTTTTTCTTCGGGAGTTAATGTTTTTTTATCAGCCATGTGTTCCTCCAATGGTTCTCAGGATTTTTAAAAATCCTTTGTTAATTTTTTCACAAGATTATTATACCTTATTTTCTTTCTCTTGTAAACACTTTCAAGTAAACTTCACAAACTTTTTCTTTTATATTGTGAATTTGTTTCAAAACATGTATTTTCTACTGTGTTCTAAAGCATTGTTTGTGAATTTCAAAACACAAAAAATATATTTCACATACTTGAGCCAAGGTTTTATAGGCGAAAAGATTGTATCAAAGAGCCTTTTTGCTGCCTTATTTACTCCGCTCACATGACACTCACTTCTTACGCTACACAAAAGCCATGAATCGCAATGCAATCCATGACTCCTAATTTATTTACTATTATTTCTTAACGGTTCCTTTTTTCGTTGCCTCTTCAATCGTTTGTTTGACGGTTTGAGCATAAAGTTCTCCACCCTTGGTGATTGTAGTCGACTCTGAACCAAAGTGTACGTAGTCTGTGCCGTACCAAATTTCAGGATGTTCGATAGCTACCTGATACCAATCTGCTACAAAGACATAATCGTATTTTTTAGCCAATTCCAATTCATACTGACGTGTTTTTACAGCGATACTG
Organism: Streptococcus sp. HMSC067A03; assembly: GCF_001814295.1. Taxonomy (NCBI): domain Bacteria; kingdom Bacillati; phylum Bacillota; class Bacilli; order Lactobacillales; family Streptococcaceae; genus Streptococcus; species Streptococcus sp. HMSC067A03. Next base: position 204,698 of record NZ_KV815646.1, read on the forward strand.
GTCCCATCATGCGCTGTGCGTCCGTCATAAGGCGTTACCAAGATTAAGCGATGACCTTTCGGTAATTTTGCAATAAATTGATTGAGCAGACTTTCATAGTTGTCAACAGTATTAGCGCCCAACGCTAGCACAACATTTTCCAGAAGCACTTTATTGGAAATATCTGTTTGATAAACCTCCAATCCTGATGCTAAATTACGGCTAACAGCTGCATCTACTTGAGCCTCTGGCATAGCTTGTTTGAGCCATTCACTTGCCCGTAAAGCAACAGAATCTCCGATAACAGTTGTTCCTTTCGTAACATTGTATTGGCTGGCTGTCGCATGATCAACTTGTGTACGAGTGATTTGCATTTTATTATCAGCTTGATTGAGTCCATTGACCAATAAATTTTCTTCAAAGGCACCGATTTTGGGAGCAGTCATCATAATGATCAATGTTATCAAAGTAAAAGGAATCAAACTATAAAATACAGGTATTGTGATCTGCTTAATATTCATTTTCAAGCCAAATATTTTGGGCTCTTTACCTGCTAATGTTGGCTCCAAAAGGTAAAAAGAGCCGGCAGCGAAAGCAAAGGAGAGAATGGTTGTCAAGAGCACAGCTAAACCATTGCTCATCAATTGAGAGAAAATGATATAGAATGGCCAATGGAACAAATAGACACCGTAGCTCGTATCTGCAATGAAAGTGATAATCGGTGGCTCATCAACATGTGGCGTCTTCTCATGGAGCACACGTGTTGCTAAAATCATCACTACTGAAAATACCGTTGCAAGAAGAAAACCAAACAGATAAGTCAATAAATTGTCAAACCTCAGAAGAAAAGTCAACAGTAGCAAAGCTACAAAACTTCCACCAAGTAGATAAAAGGTTTTTTTCAAATCAAGCGCTTGCTCTATTTTACGGAAAGGTGCTCCCAAGTCGCTCACACCTGAAACCGTAGCTAGAACGCTTCCTACAAAAAATGGGAAGATATGAGTAAAACTCGAAAAGTAAATCACAGAAAAGTTTGAAGAGAAAAAACCTCTGACAAACATAGAAAGAAAACTAATGAAGAACAAAGCAGACGAAACAAGAAAGATGACACCACGAAATTGTCCAACATTCTTACTTTTCTTTGCTAAATACCATGTTGCCAACCCCCATAAAATATAGTAGTGCATTTCCAAAGCCAAGCTCCAAGTATGCACAAAAAGGTGCGGGATGAATTGGCTTTCGTAATTTCCACCGGACAAGATTTCATAGAAATTGGTCATAAAGCCGAAGGCAGCAGCGATTTGCGTTCCAATCCCCGCCACAAAATCTCTCCGAATTAAAAGCGTGAAAGGCATAACAACCAAAATCATTAGCACAAGCGGCGGCACAATCCGATAAAATCGCCGTCTCAGAAATTCTTTGATGTCAATTCCCTTGTTTCTGGCAAATTCATCAATCAAGAGAGATGTAATCAAAAAGCCTGAGAAAGTGAAGAAAATATCCACACCAATAAAACCGCCAGGAAAAGCTTTCTGGAAGAAATGGTAGAGCAGGACCAGAAGTAACCCTGTAATCCTCACTAATGAAAACCATTTAACGCGCATTTTGATAAATCCCCTGTTTAAACTTTCCCTTGTAGACAACATTGTCCTCTGTCGTCAATTTTCCTTGACCATCTGCTTGACCATTTACAAAATTTCCTTCATACTTCCAGCCAGCTTTAGCGGTAAAAGTTCCTTGCCCATTAAACGTTCCATTTTTAAAATGCCCTTTATAGACATCGCCATTTTTAAAAGTCAAGGTTCCTTGTCCACTCATTTTCCCACGAACAAGGCTGCCATTGTACTTGATTGCTCCTTTATCCAACGTCAAAGCCCCTTGACTTGGAATCCCTGATGTAAAGGCAACAATCGCTGATATGACAATACCTGTTACTGTTAGCAACTCTAAATTATGCCTTGTAAGATAAATTTTATATTTTTCGTAAAATGCTTTTAGTGTATCCATTTTTTACTTAATCTTCGTTCTTCATCTGCTCCAGCCACTTTTGACAACCTTCCAATACAAGCTGATAGGTTTCATCAAAATCTCCTGTGTACCACGGATCTGGCACACTTTTCTCTTCAAATTGGAAAATTTTACTAGCATATTGCTTTGGCGCCATTTTCTTTAAATCCTGAAGATTGGATTGGTCCATTCCGATAATATAATCAAAACGTTCAAAGTCCTGTATTGATATTTGCTGCGAGGTCTTGCCTTTATCATAAGGAATGGCATATTTCCTGAAAATTGCCTGCGTTCCAGAGTGAATTGGATTCCCATGTTCCCAATCCGAAGTCGCACGACTTTCAACATAAACTTCATCTGTCAAATCTTTCATCACAAATTCTGCCATTGGACTGCGACAGATATTTCCCAAGCAAACAAACACAATTTTTTTCATAGCATAGACCTCTTTACTATTATAACAAAATCTATAAAAATAGGGATTTTAACCCTTGAGATTTTTTCAATTCTTTATAAATCTCAAAAAAGCCGCCGATTGGGCGACTCTTATAGGGAGATTATTATGAAAAAGAAAAGTTTTTAGGAGTTCAAGTTAAGCTTCTCTCAACTTGTAATTATAGTATAACGATGCTGACTTAAATTTTTCTTAAAGATTTTTCTTTTTTCTAAAAAATTTTAAAGAAATTCAATTTGAAGATTGTTCCACTTCTTCTGCCAATCTTTTTTCTGTATTCTCATGTTATAGAGCTGCCTCCTGTCTGCATCTTCTAGGAAATGCGGAGTGGATGCAATTCGGAACTCTAGAATATCGTCTAAACCATAAGGAGCAAACAATTCCAACTGGTCGTTGTCCAATAAGCGAAGCCCAATTGCTGTACAGCGTTCTGGGTACTTGCTCATAGCATCTCTAGAATCTCGATAAGGTTCTGTATTAGGATTGTGAATATGCATATAAACCTGATTTTTCAGTTCCCAGTTATAGTTTGGATAGTTTTCTTTCAGTTTTGTCTCGATTTTAAGGGTTTCTTCATAAGAAATAGCTGGATCAAAGAAAATTACATCAACGTCTGTCTCTTTATCAAATCCCGGTTGATTTGACAAATAATTCCAGATAAAATTTCGTACACTGCCAGCAGCCAACCAACTATCTTTTAGCTGCAAACTGCGAATCATTGTTAAAATCGTCATCAAATCTTTATCTGCAGTAAATTGATTTAAAATATCCTGCTCTGCTATTTTCATAAATCCTACTTTTCAAAATACTCATATCCTAGATGTTCATAAGCCTTGCGGGTCGCCACGCGCCCTGTTCTCGTCCGCATGACAAAGCCTTTTTGGATCAGATAAGGCTCATACATATCTTCAACTGTTTCTCGTTCTTCAGCGATATTAACCGAAAGAGTTCCCAGACCAACCGGGCCACCACCATAAACCTCAATCATGGTTTTAAGAATCTTCTGATCTACATAATCCAGCCCTTCTTGATCCACGTCCAGCATTGATAAAGCCTGATCAGTGATACGAGCATCAATCAAGCCATCTCCCATTATTTGAGCAAAATCTCGTACGCGTTTAAGAAGCCGATTGGCAATCCGAGGCGTACCCCGACTGCGCAGTGCCAATTCCTCAGCTGCTTCATGAGTGATATCCATTTCAAAAATTTCTGCCGTTCGCTCCACAATCTCAGTCAAATCTGCTTCTGCATAATATTCCATGTGACCAGTAATCCCGAAACGTGCGCGTAGAGGATTTGACAGCATACCTGCCCGCGTCGTTGCTCCAATCAGCGTAAAAGGCGGCAACTCCAAGTGAACGCTACGGCTGGTCTCCCCTGCACCGATCATGATGTCAATATAGAAATCCTCCATCGCGCTGTAAAGCACCTCTTCCACAGCCATGGGTAAGCGATGAATTTCATCAATAAAGAGGACATCTCCCGGATCTAGGTCATTTAAAATCGCTACCAAATCACCTGCTTTTTCGATGACTGGACCAGAAGTTTGCTTGAGATTGACTCCTAGTTCATTGGCAATAACAAAGGCCATAGTGGTCTTCCCTAGTCCCGGAGGTCCGAAAAGCAAGGTGTGATCTAGCGCCTCATCTCGCAACTTAGCTGCCTCAATAAAAATCTTTAATTGATTTTTGACCTTATCTTGCCCAATATATTCTTGCAAATACTGGGGACGAAGCGTGCGTTCTACTAACTCTTCGTCTCCCATCAATTCATTATCTAAAATTCTACTCATAACTATTATTATAACAAAAACATTATCAAATCCCAATTATCCGCATAAACACTGGAAACAGTATTCCCTATCAAGAATAAAACCAATCAAATTACTACGAGTTTACTATCTATAAATGAGTTTAAGTATATTGGTGTGGCAAGTATGATTTATGATATGACATAAAAGTTTGTTATTTTAAGATTATATGGTATAATTAGTCATACAAATCATACGAAACATACTTAAGAGGAGACGAGCATGGCGAAAACACCAAAAGGAAAATATGCATGGACAGCTACAGTTGGGGAAAAAGGTCAGATAGTAATACCGAAGCAGGCACGAGAGGTATTTAATATCAAGCCTGGTGATACGCTTCTGCTTCTTGGCGATGAAAAACGAGGTATCGCTATACCGCCTAAAGGAGCATTCGCGCACTTGATGGAAGTGGCTTTTGAAGAGAAAGAAGATGAATAATATGGGATATGTTCTGGAAATAAATAATCTGACAAAAAAATATCCAGCTTTTGAATTAAAACCTGTTAGTTTTCATATTGAAGCCGGTGAAGTTATGGGATTTATAGGTAGAAACGGTGCAGGTAAAACGACAACTCTGAAATCGATTCTAAATCTTATCCATCCTGATGCGGGCAGGGTTCGTATTCTTGGTATGGACTATCTGAATAATGAGGATAAAATTAAACAGCAGATCGGGTATGCAGTAGGTGGAATCAATTATTACAAAAGAGAAAAACTAAAGGATATTGTAGCCATTACTCGTACTTTTTATGAAAATTGGGATAATGAGGCTTACCGTCATTACCTTACCGGATTTAAACTTGATGAAAATAAGAAGATTATGGAACTTTCTGAGGGTATGAAGGTAAAATTTTACCTTACCTTGGCTCTTTCTCATCACGCCAAGCTTTTAATCTTGGATGAGCCGACCAGCGGGCTTGACCCCGTATCCAGAGATGAAATGAATGAAATTTTCCGTAAACTGGCTGAAAAAGGGGTAGCAATCTTATTTTCTACCCATATTACCAGTGATTTGGAGAAATGTGCAGATACGATCACCTACATCAAAAATGGAGAATTGCTTTTATCTGCGAAAAAAGAAGACTTTATCCGCCATTACACGGAGGAAATAGGTGGTGCACCAACACTTGAAGATATTATGGTGCATATCGAAAGAGAAGAGGTGAATCTGTGATGAAAAAACTTCTTTATAAGGAAATGAAACTGTCAGCAAATCCTTTGAGCTATTGGTTTATAGCTTTTTCAACTATGACGATGATTCCAGGATACCCTATTCTTGTCGGTTCCTTTTTTATCTGTCTTGGCATTTTCTATACCTACCAGCAAGTTCGGGAATACGATGATATTACCTACACGGTTATGCTGCCGGTAAGGAAAAAAGATGTGGTTTCAGCTAAGTATCTATTTGTTTTGTTCATCGAATTGATAGCTTTTGTCTTATGCGCATTGCTAACGATTATTAGGATGAAATTTCTAGGTAATGCCGCCCCGTATGTAACAAATCCATTGATGAATGCAAATGCGGCTTATCTTGGCTATTTATTAGCTGTATTCGCGTCCTTTAATGGTATTTTTTTAGCAGGATTTTTTAAGACGGCTTACAAGATTGGGAAGCCTTTCATCTTATTCTGCGTAGTCGGATCTATCATAATATTCATGGGAGAAGTGTTACATCACATTCCCGGCTTGGAAAGCCTAAATGATCCTGCAAATTTAAGCATACTGCAGGTTGCCATATTGGCGATTGGTATCACCGTGTTTATGTTATGTACTTGGTTTTCTTACAAAAAAGCTTTAAAAGATTTTGAAGAAATTAATTTGTAAATTAGAGTATATTAGTTAAACGTTCTTTGCTGATGAAATCAGGGCAAAAAATGATAGACTCATGTAGACTCATATAGATAAAATTGAAATTCTGAGAGGTTGTGAAATGAACATGTGTAAAGAATGTTATGTTGATCAAAATAGAATAACACCACTTTTAAATCCTTTGGATTGTTTAACGAATCATACACAATATATTTGTGGCACTTGTGGTCGGTGTATTTGTATTGAACATGATTCAAGTCGCGGATTGCAACGGTGGAATTTTCCATTTAAATCATTAGAAATTGCAAAGCTGTATTTGAGAACTGCCGATTATACAGAAAAAAAGCCATGTGGTATTTATGAATTGAAAAGTGAAAAGGGCAGATTTTCGTATAAAATTTTTGTAAGCAATAAAGATTTGAAATTATATCTAAAAAAGAATAAAGGAAAAACTTGTGAAAAAATGGCGTCTGTTTTTTCAGTTGAAGAATATCAGGAATTTCCCAATACACAGGTGAGAAAATTGACTGCTGAAGAAGTGGAAACATACATGGCGGAGAGATGCTGATGATACGAGAAGCTGTTAGAGAAGATTTATATGACTTGTTGAACCTATATCTGTTCTTGCATGAAAAAGAGATTCCGAAAGATATTGAAACTTTGAAGGGTACCTGGAATGCAATCATGGAAGATAAAAATCACCATATTATTGTAAAAGAGATAAATGGTCAGATCCTTTCATCCTGCGTTTGTGTCATCATTCCGAATCTAACCAGAAATATACGCCCATATGCCCTTATTGAGAATGTGGTGACGCATGAAGAACATAGAGGAAAAGGATATGCGACAGAATGTCTCTATTATGCTAGGGAAATAGCGATAGAAAACAATTGCTATAAAATAATGCTTTTGACGGGTACAAAGAACAAAAGTACATTAACTTTTTATAAGAATGCCGGCTATAATGCCGAAGATAAAAGAGCATTTATACAATGGATTGAGTAAAATAAATGCCGGACTGTCGGATGAATTTAGGATAAATTTTGCTCACAAGAGGAAAGAATTATGAGAACAGTAGATAAAAATGATATCGTAGCGGACCTGACACAACTGGGCCTGAAACAAGGAGATGTTGTCATTGTCCATACATCGTTAAAAAGTATTGGATATGTATGTGGAGGAGCGCAGACTGTGATAGAAGCTCTAATTGAAGTCGTTACTTCTGAAGGTACCATTGTGATGCCGACACAGTCATGGAAAAATTTAGATCCGGAAACAGGTGTGCACTGGAATGCAGACGAGTCAGACTGGGATAAAATTAGAGAGAATTGGCCAGCATATGATAAACAGATAACGCCAACAAATACAATGGGAGCTGTTGCAGAAATGTTCCGTCAATGGCCGGGGAGCATCAGAACAGATCATCCAGCAAGATCAATTTGTGCATGGGGAAAACAGGCTGAATATATTACAGCGGAACACACCCTTTCAAATATATTTGGGGAGGGATCACCTATCGCAAAACTCTATGAACTTGACGCAAAAGTACTGTTATTAGGGGTTGGATATGATAAAAACACCTCCATACACTTAGCGGATGTCCGTGCAGAGTATCCTGGGAAACATGACTGTATTGAACACAGTGCCATACTTCAAGATGGTGTTCGGATATGGAAAGCGTATAATACCTTATTTGTTGACGGAGAAGATTTTGAGGACATAGGAATCGCGTTTGAGGAAAAGGGTCTTGCAAATATAGGGAAAATCGGCAATGCTGATTCTAGATTGATGCAACAGCGTAATCTAGTAGATTTTTCCGTTTCCTGGATTGAAAAGCATCGTAAATAGGTTGAATTTAATCATTGTGAAGGAAACGATAAACTGGCTAAACTTTAGCAAAAATAAGTCAATAATTCTAAGTTTAACAGATAAACTTAGAATTTATAAAAGGAAATAACTAATGAAATCATATCAGGATATCAATAAAGAAACTATAGATAGATGGGTTGAAGAAAGCTGGGAATGGGGTAAACTAACTTCACATGATGAGTATATTAATGCAAAAAACGGAGAGTGGAATGTTTTTCTTACTCCGACGGTTCCTGTTCCACATGAATGGTTAGGAAATTTAAATGGAAACAAAATCTTAGGTTTAGCATCAGGTGGTGGGCAGCAAATACCTATATTTAACGCATTAGGTGCAGATTGCACTGTGCTTGATAATTCGTCAAAGCAAATAGAAAGTGAATTTTTAATTGCTGAAAGAGAAGGCTATACTATTAAAGCGATTGAAGGCGATATGACAAAAGCTTTGCCTTTTGAGGATGAAGCCTTTGATATAGTATTTCATCCGGTTTCCAACTGTTATGTTGAAGATGTGCAGCCCATTTTTAATGAAGTATATAGAGTTCTGAAAAAGGGTGGAATTTTTCTGGCAGGATTAAACAATGAAATAAATTACATTGTAGATAATGAAGAAAAAGAAATTATTTGGAAAATGCCTTTTAATCCATTAAAAGATAAAACAGCCAAAGATTTTATGATAAAAGAAAATGCTGGCATGCAATTCTCTCACAATATGACAGAGCAAATAGGCGGACAGTTAAAGGCGGGGTTTACTCTGCTTGATATATATGAAGATACAAATGGTTTTGGTAGACTGCATGAACTGAATATTAAAACATATATTGCAACAAAATCAGTTAAATGATAGAAATAGAATTAAAATTTGTAGAGGTGTTAATATGGAAAACTGTGTTTATATTATTTCTGGGCCGCCAGGTGTTGGGAAAAGTAGTGTTAGCAAAGAGTTAGCTTACACATTTGACAAAAGTGCTGTTATAGAAGGAGACAGTATTTATTTAATGATTAAAAGTGGCTTGGTAGCACCATGGGAAGATGATGGCTACTATATGGATTTGTTCTGGGATAATGTCATTAGTATTACCAATAATTTACTTGCTAGAGATATGACAGTAATCATAAACTATGTACTATTTGAAGACCAAATTAAAAAAATGGAAGACTTCTTAAAAACGAAACAAATAAAATTAAAATATTGTGTGTTGCTAGCAGAAGAACAGACTCTTAAAGATAGAGATTCTTCTAGAAAAGAAATAGAAAGAACTGGTGAGTTATCCATTACATCAAGAAATGAATTTCTATCTAGAAATATGAATAAGAATCATTTGCTTTATACGGATCATTTAGATATTAAAGAAACTGTAAATAGAATAAAATCTTCAGATAAGTTTTTTGTTTAAGAGAGATAATATAGATTTTAAAAGGAATAGCATTAAAGGGTGATTACAGTTTTGATGAATTTAAAATAATTTTACACGGCGATTATTTACGGGAGTAACACATCACTATCTATACAAAAGAATCCTCCGTATTCTTATCAAAACCAGCAAAACACATGGACAGAGTGAAATCTGTTTGTGTGTTTTTTTATTTATATGGAATTTTTGGGTTGTTGATGCAACCAATCCCTCTTTCGCATCAATACCAAGAGTGAGAGGAAGCAAAGAGATAAAACTCACTTCCTTTTATTATAAAAAATTAGGTTAGTAAACTGGTTTAACCGTAGATTTTACAAATAGACACTAAAGATTTTTATTTGATGATACTAATATGGAATAAGTATTTTAAACTGGTATTAAATAAAAACGACAGAACAATCAACTGCCGTTTTCAATATTCATTTTCATTTGCTTGTTGCATGATAAATGGTCGTGCTGGTAAAAATCTCACTCGCTTTTAAGATAACATCTGCTTTCAAGTCGCTATGAATGGCATCAGGAAGCGCCTGAGTTTCAAGAGCTAAGCCATTGTGCTGAATCATGGGATGCCCATTTAAAATGACCGTATCATCCACAAAGTTTGCTGAGTAAGTCACCAAACAAGGTGCACTAGTTTTGAAAGTAAGATAACGTCCAGATTCTGGCTCATAAAGAGAGCCAGCATATTCCTGTTTTTTATCCAAAACAAATGGATGATCTAAGCCTGATACAATCTGAATCTGCTCATCTTGATCTGCAAAAATATCCTTCATAGAAACGCCTTGGCAAAGCTGTTTTACAAAGTTATGTTCTGAATCTGGTATTTTAGCAGGTATTCCATCTGGTGCGATAGGATAGACACCAAGAGTATTCAGCTGCAAAATACAATGATCAATTGGCTGACGGAAATCGCCTGTTAAGTTAAAGTAACTGTGATTGGTCGGATTAACTAAAGTGTCCTTGTCCGTTTGAACTTGATACGAAACCTCTAGCTCACCCAATTCTGTTAAAGTATAAGAAACCCAGACCTTCAAATTTCCTGGGAAACCACCTGTTCCGTCTGTGCGTTCAATATAAAAAGTGACACTTTCATTCGTGACCTCTTCCACTTGAAAAATGGCACTATCCCAGCCAGTAGATCCGCTGTGATTACAATTTTCTGCATTATTGACCTCTAACGGATAGATTTCTCCATTCAACTCGAACTCAGCCTTTGCAATCCGTCCTGCAACTGGTCCAACGCTTGCGCCATATTTAGGGCTATTGCCTACATAAGCATCAAAAGAATCAAACCCAACTACGATATTTGTAAATTCATGATTTCTGTCCGGAGTGACATATTCTAAGACAGTCGCTCCATAAGTCATAACTTTCAAACGATAGCCCAAATCATTTTCAAATGTGTAAGAAACAATATCTTGCCCTTGAAATGTTCCGAAAATAGCTTCTTGATAAGATTTCATACAACTTTCCTTGTTTTTATTACCATTTTACATTTTCCTATTTTAAATATCTAACTTCTCCATCCACGAAACAGCTGTTTCACGTAAGACACGATTTAAGCCGTTAATATTTTGACGTCCTGTTTCATCCAACCAAGTTCTAGCTGCATCCGCTCCTTGATCTGCAAAGACCGTAACAGCTTCTTTCCAGGTAGCACGACCACAAAGGACACCATTAAATTGAGAACCTGCCTCATGTGCCACTTTCAGTGTTTCTTGGAAAAGCTCTGCGCTAACTCCAGCACTCAAGAAAATAAATGGCAGATGCGTCGTATCAGATTGTTCCTTAAAGAAAGCCTTGGCTTCTGCGAGACTATAAACTGGTTCTACTCCATCTTTGGCAAAACCTTCTACAAAATGCATATTTACAGGAACTTCGACTTTTAAAACATCTACATTATAACGTGGTTCTGAAAAGAGCTTCATGGCTTCATTGACTTTGTGAGGTTTTACTTTTGCATAATCTGCATCTACTACACTAGTACACTTCGTATCATAAGTCAGAATTTCAAGGAAATAAGGTATATCTTCTGCTAGACATTCACTCCCTACTCGTTCGACCCAAGCTTGTTTGATATCATTGATTTCAGGTTTGTCATCTACATCATAATAAATCAAAACTTTGACTGCATCGGCGCCTAGTTCTTTAATGCGTTTAGCAGACCAATTTGGTAGCAAGTCTGGCAGGCGACCTTCTGTTGTCGCATCATACCCTGTCTTTTCATAAGCAACAATAAGACCGCACTCTGATGCCCGTAATTTAGTAGCAGGGACACCATATTCTGGATCCAAAAGGATAGAAGTTGCATACGGAGTCAACTGACTGGAAATCAATTGTTTAAACTCAATCAGTGCTTCATTGCCCGATACAGTACGTGCACCACTTGCCAGCATTTTTTTCAGCGAACCTCTCTGATCAATCGCCAAAGCTCCAATCATACCATTTTCATCTGACAGCTTCTTTAAATGTGATAACTTTTCGTGACTAATTTTTAATTTTTCCATAGATTCCTTCCTATTCTTTATCAAACGGGTGAATGATGACACCTTGCACAACACGGTTGACCGTTCCTGTCGGAGACGGTGTGTCTGGACGATTTTGAACCTTAAGGGATGTTAATAAGGCAAATAATTGACCACAGACAATATAAGGGAACACGCGATAAACGTCATCTGCTAGTGATTGGCTAGAAAGAATGATCTGTTCAACATTTTCCAAATCTTCCCTCTGATCTGTCAATAAAATCACCTTGCGGGCAATATCATCTCCAGCCACTTCTCGTACTAAATCAAGATCATATAATTTGGTGTATGAGTCTGTCGAACCAAACACCACAATGACCGTTTCTTCATTTACTAATGATTTTGGACCATGGCGGAAACCAACAGGGCTTTCATACATCGTCGCCACTTGTCCGGCAGTCAATTCCAAAATTTTCAGTTGAGCTTCATGTGCCAAGCCAAAGAATGGCCCTGCTCCCAGATAAATGACTCGATTGTAATCCAAGGATACCATCTTTTGAATCATTTCTGCCGAATCTAGCACCTTTTGACTCAAAGCTATTAAAGCAGCAATCTTCCCTTCTTTTACATCTAAATTTGCCTTGTCAAAGACGAGCAAAGCGGTTAACATCATAGACGTAAAGCTTGAGGTCATAGCAAAGCCAGCATCATTTGATAGTGCAGGCTGAAGCAAGAGCAAATTGCGTTCATCACCATGTGCTTGCTGCGCTAACTTCCCTTCTGCTGCACATGTAATTGTAATTTGGTACAGTTCCTCAACCAAGTCCTTTGCCAAATCAACTGTTGCCACACTCTCTGGCGAATTTCCGCTACGGGCAAAAGAAACGAGAACAGTCGGTACTTCCTTGTGTAAATACGCCAAAGGATTGGCTACAATATCCGTTGTTGCAATGGCGTTGAAATTCCACTTGCGTTCATCATACAGCTTTCTAAAATAAGGTAAAAGCGTATCTCCAACATAGGCTGATGTTCCAGCCCCTGTCAAAATAACCTTGATATAGTCATGCTTTTCATCAATACCATTTAGAAACGCTACAATCTCATCAGCTTGTGCTTTATAATTTTCAAAAGCCGTCTGCCAAACCTGTGGCTGTTGATAAATTTCTCTCGTGGTGATTTCCGCACCTAATTCAACTAATTTTTCCTTTGTATAATTGAGCATATTTCTCCTTTCTGCTTTGCAGATGTGATGTTTTCTATTAACCAAAAGAAGGGGGCGGGAAATAAGGATTTCTAAGAAATCCATTTTCTTATCCCCTCCTCCTTATTATACCAAGTATGCGCTTTCTCAGCCACTATTAACTGGATATATTTTTATTCATCTTCCTCATCATTCATTGCTGCCAACATATCATTGACCTTCACAATGTATCTGTTTGCTTTTTCAATATATTTTGCTTCCACACCAGTCAAGGCAGAATTGATAAATTCTATCACCATGGGCATATTCATTCCTGCATAGAGTTCAATTTGAAGCCCTTCCAAAATAAGGCGACTAACGACATTACAAGGTGTTCCTCCAAGCAAATCAGCAAAGACAATGTAATCATCTAGCTCTTTTACAGTCGCTAAAAATTTAGCCGTAAAGTCGTCTATTCCTTCTTCCGGAAGTAAGGGAACTGTATGAACGAATTCCAGAGGCCCCATAATCATTTCGGTACTTTTTTTCAATTCTTCACAAAAGTGACCATGGCTAACTAGTATAAGTTGTTTTATCATTTATAGAAAAGCTCCTTTTAAACACCTAAGATTGGCGTATGAGTAAAGTGTGAAAGTGCAGAAACACCAATTGCAATAATAATGACAATAAAGATTGCTTTGGTTGAATTCATACCTTTCTTACCAAGCAGCCAATAAACAAATCCAGTAAACAATGCCGGAACCAAACGCGGGAAGATTTTATCCAACGTTTCTTGAAGATTGAACTTTACACCACCGAAACTTTGTACATAAGTAAACTTAAAGTTAATCATTGTAGCAATCAAAGCAGCTACCATGAACACACCAAGAACAGTTGCAGCATCTGTGATTGCGGACAATTTATCCTGCATCGTTGTAACTAATTTGACGCCTTCTTTGTGGGCAAATTCTAATTGTTTCCAACGGAAAACGTTAATCGCAATCGTTACTCCTATCCAAAGGAAAATACCAAGAGGATTGCCATCAATGGCAAGACCTGCTGCCAAACCACCCATGATTGCAGGAATAGTTGAACCAAAAATCGCATCACCAATCGCTGCAAATGGACCCATTAACCCAGTTTTAATCCCTGTAACAGTATCTTTAGCCGCAACCCCTTCATTTTCTTCAAGCGCAAGGTCAATCCCTGTCACCAAAGTATGGAAAAAGTTAGACGTGTTGAAAAATTGCGTATGTGTTCGCATCATTTCTTTTAATTCTGGCGTACCATCACCGTATATCTTACGCAACTGCGGCAAAATCATATAGAGATAACCTGATGCTTGCATACGCTCGTAGTTCCAACCCCATTGGAAAGTAAAGAGACTACGACGGTTGATTTGTTTAAAATCTTCTTTTGTTAATTTGTAATTAGAGTTCGTCATCGTCAATTTCCCCACTTTCTGATTGTTCCGCAGCAACAGTCACCACTTGTTTGTTGATAGCATTTTGATAGCTAAGAGCTGCTAAAGCAAAGCCAATAATCGCAATTCCAATCATTGGAAGCCCCTCAAACTTAGCTCCACCGAGAGCCTTTGCAATGGGTTTGACAGCACTTGATGCTGTCGCTAATGTTGAAATATAGTCAAAAACAACTTTCAACATTGCTGTAATGGCAAAGCCTAAACCAAGATAATGAAGGTTTTTCTTTACTGGAAGGTAACGAAGCAAAATTGCAAAACCGACACCAGGAAGCATTTTACCTGCAAGAATCAAACCATCTGCAATCCATTGTGCATTATTGGCAAGCCAATCGGAGAATGCTTTTACAGCATCCCCACCAAGCCACAAAGCTAAAAATACTGGAAGTGCTCGTGAAAGCCCCCATGGAATAGCACCGAGTAAGTAATTGCGTTCAACACCTTTGTAGTCAAATTTTTCAACCGCTGCATCAATACGATGTGCAAAGTAAGTTGTAGAGAAACGTCCAAGAACATCAGTATAAACCAGCAACGCTGCTACCGGAACTGCGATAGCTGAAATCGCCAATTCCGCTTTGATACCTGTAGCTACTGAGAAAGCTGTTGCAAGAACTGCACCAGAGGTTGCATCAATCCGAGAAGCACCGCCGAATGTTCCCACACCGAGTACAACCAGTTGTAAACTACCACCGATAAATAGGCCTGTCTTCAGATCACCCATGACCAGACCCGTAATAAATCCTGCAAAAACAGGAGATCCTGCTGATGAGTTAATCGTCAACTCATCCAAAATTTGATACGCTGAATACAGCGTTAGTAAGAGAATTTGCCACCATTGTATCATAACAATGACCTCCTAAATTTATTTCAATAATTTCATAAAGTCTTCAACTGGATCATTTGGAACCATTTGGGCTGTTAGAACCACACCTTTGTCATGTAATTTGTTAAATACGGCTACATCTTCATCCACCACATTGATCGATCGTGTGACCGAACGCGTTTCAGATGTCTGCGACATATTGCCCACATTGAGCGTTTCGATTGGTACTCCTGCTTCTACTAATCTCAAAAAACGATCTGCCTTTTTCGCAACAATGAGCAGACGCTGGCTATCGTATTTGCCTGCTAGGATATTTTCTGCCGCTTTTGCAACTGGTAACACACTCAATTTTACACCAGCTGGTGTCGCCAACTTCAAGCCACTCTTTTCAATAGTATTTTCTGCTACTTCATCATCTACAACCATAATACGTGAAATATTTAATGTTGTAGTCCAAAGATTGGCTACTTGCCCATGGATCAAACGTCCATCAATCCGATTAGCTATAATTGTCATAGTTTATCCCCCTTTATTGGTTTAAATGTAGGTTTATGAACTAAATCAATGAATTTACTATATTTTCCTTCGGTTTCAAAAATAATAATGCGATTGTTTCCAATCCGTAATAGACCATGTGGAATATAAAGTGATAAGGTTGGTCCAACATCCCAGAAACGGCCAATATTGACACCGTTGACAAAGACAATTCCTTTGCCAAAGTTGGTCAAATCCAGATAAGTATCTTTAAGCATTTTCAATTCCGCATCAAACGCATAGAATGCTGGCTGATCTTCATGCCATTCTTTCGTAAAATCAATCGCTTCTGGATTTTTGAACTCTAATGTATACTGATTCCAATGAAGCATAAAATGGAGATCTTTACAAACTCCTGTGCGAATACCTTTATGCTGCGTATCTGCCAGCAATTTATGTCCGTAGTTGACCCGTCCCATATTTTCCATGAGAATGTCAATTGTGTGATTGGTACCTTTTTCAGCAGCAACAAAGATGTCTTGTCCGATTTCTGTCTGGTATTGGGTCGTAATAAAGTTCCCGTCTACAAAAAGCTGCATCCGATCACGCCCGTCAATGACACGAACCCGTTCCTTATCCGCATCCCATTCTGCTTGTGTACGATAGAGCAGATAACCAACATTTTGGCCCAACTCCTCCATTTTCATAGGATACAGACTCTCGATTGGCTGCGCTATATCTTCTAAAGTCTCAAATAAGCTAACTTTCTCACTGAGCGGAATATTCTTTAACTCAAACGTTTCTTTTACCAAAGGCTCTCTCTGTGGATACTCTGGATAATATTTTTTTAACATTCGCTGAATGGCAAAGTATTTTGGTGTTGGATTTCCTTGTTCATCAAGGAGAGCTTCGTAATCATAAGACGTTACTTGTGGCAGGTCAATGTTTCCTCGCGCTGAACAACCATTCATGAACCCAAAATTTGTTCCTCCATGAAACATATAAAGGTTGATACTGCCTTGTTGTAAGACTTCGTGAACCGCTTCAGCTAATTCTTCTGGATCTCGCGTGACAGTTGGCTCTTTCCAACGATTGAACCAACCGTCCCAAAATTCCATACACATGAGTGGCCACTTTTTGCCATGCTCATCAAAGAATTCCTGCATCTGCGCAAAATTTTCTTTTGCCTTAGAGCCAAAATTCCCCGTTACAAACACATCATCTTCAATCAGCGTTCCTGCTCGCAAAGTAGCTCGCCACGGACCATCTGACGTAAAGAGCGGACAAGTCACACCTCGCTCTAGCATCATGTCTCGAACAGCTCTCAAGTATTCCTTGTCTTCGCCATAAGAGCCATATTCATTTTCTACTTGCATCATGAGAATACTGCCACCATTTTCCAAAAGATGTGGCACTAATCGTGGAAGCAATTCATCATAATAGTTGGCAACTGCAGCAAGATAAGCAGGATCAGAAGACCGAATTCTCATGTTTTCTTCTAAGAGCCAAGCAGGTAAACCGCCAAATTCCCATTCTGCACAGACATAGGGAGAACTCCGAAGAAGAACATACAGTCCCAAATTTTGTGCTGTTTGCAAGAATTTTTCTACATCAAGGATAGCTTCAAAATCAAATTGCCCTTTTATTGGCTCATGCATATTCCAAGGAATATAGGTTTCTACTGTATTAAAGCCCAGAGCTTTTAAATTATAAAGTGAATGGTACCAATCATCTGGCTGGATCCGAAAATAATGAATAGCACCAGATAATATTTTAAAAGGCTGTTGATTCAGATAAAATTCTTCTCTAATCTCAAATCTTGCCAAACCATTTCCCTCTTTCACACAATAATTTTCTTGCAATCGTTTACATAGGTTAATATAATATATTTTGCATGAAATGTCAATAGTTTTTTTAAAATTTAATAAATTTAACCATTTTATTGAAATTTATGGTAAAATTTTTTATGAGAGGGAAGTGAAAGAGAGGTGAACAATATGGCAATCCCTAAGTACCAATACATAAAAGACGAACTCAAAAGTAAGATTATCTCAGGTCAATTTGAAAATGGAGATAAATTTTATACAGAAGCTGAGCTAATCACAATGTACGATGTGAGTTCTATTACCGTTGTCAGAGCTCTAAACGAGTTAGCAAAAGATGGGTACATTATCCGCCAACAAGGAAAAGGAACATTTGTGTCACGCGCCCGCAAGCACAAACTCGTTGAATTTTCTGATGTTGAGATATTCCCTACCCAAACTGATCAAGTGACCGTTTTATCGATCGAACGTGGAAACGACTTAACAATTCTTGACAAGTTAGAGCTAAAGGGACATCAATTTTACTATAAAATTGAGAGGCTCCGTAAAGCGAAAGATATCCCCTACATCTATCATCAAACTTATATTCCAGAGCAATATATCAATGCCAATTATCCAAATCTTGAATATTATAGCTCTATCTATAACCGCTTTAAACAAGATTATCATATCCACATGAATGATGAGCACTTTGAAGAAACAAATGAAATAATCTTCCCGACACCAAAAACTGTTGCAACATTACTGGACATTGACACAAACTTCCCAACGGTCTTCCAAGTAAAAACAACACAGTTAGAAAGCACAGGGCAAATTCTAGAGTATAGCGAAGCCTACAAACGTGGCGACTTCTTTAAAATCAAGTTCGTGTCACGCAGTGGAAATCATTAATTATTTTTACGTAAAGAACATCTGAGCGTCAGTTGTTCTTTTTTATATCTTAAAATTATTATAACCTATCTAGACCAATTTTGAAACAAAAAAGTACTATTTCGAAAAAATATATACTAAACACGAGACAAACTACTGTTCATCTCGCGTTTGTTTTATTTTAGGGAACTATATCGCAGTTTACACCAATCACAATATGTAGTATTTTGAAACAAGATTTTTGTAAATTTAACAATCATACTTTGTGGTTGTGTACAAGTATATAATTCCTTTATTTTAAATATCTTGCCTTTGATATTCTTACATCATGCTTAAAACAAGATTATAAAGCAAAGCCCCTACAACACCACCAACGATTGGACCCAAAACTGGAATCCAAGCATAGGACCAGTCAGAATCTCCTTTATTCGCAATTGGTAAAACAGCATGCATAATACGCGGTCCCAAATCCCTTGCTGGATTGATCGCATAACCTGTCGTTGGACCAAGTGAAAAACCGACTGCAAAAATAACCATTCCTACGATGATAGGTCCTAGACCAGCAGCAACTTTATTAGGTCCAATTGCCATAATCGTAATGACGAGAACAGCCGTTCCCAATGCTTCACCTAAAAAGTTAGAGGCTGTATGGCGAATGGCTGGACCAGTTGAAAAACTAGCTAAAATCAAGCCAGAATCTTTCGTTTCAACCCAGTGAGGATAGTAATGAAGCCATAGAACGAAAGCTGCAACCATTGCACCCAGCATTTGTGCAATAATGAAAGGAAAGACTTGCCCCCAACTAATCGCTCCAATAGAGGCCATTGCGAATGTGACCGCTGGATTCAAGTGAGCTGGACTAAAAAATCCGGATACATAAACCGCTACGGTACAGGCAATCCCCCAGCCTAAAACGATAGCAACCCAGCCGGTTCCTTCTTCTTTCGTCTTGCTCAAAACATTCCCGGCAACAACCCCGTCGCCAAGCAATACTAGGATAAAAGTTCCTAAAAATTCACCGAGATACTGAATCATAATCAAACTCCTTTATTTCTTAATTTCTAACTCTTTCAATTGTTCTTGTATGGTCGCCAAATCTGCACCAGCTTGCAAAAGAGCAGCCGCAGTATAAGCTCCTTCAACAATGGGAACATTGTTAATGATGATGTCTTTATCTGAAAAATCTGCTACTAGCTCCAGATTCATGCGAGCCGATCCAAGATCAAAGAAAGCTAAAATCTTCTCTGCTTCATTGGCTTCTACAATCGTTTGGACTTGCTCAAAACTTGTACCAATACCTCCATCTTCTGTACCACCTACATAGGTCAGTAAGACATCTTTGGCGACTTCTGAAATTAAATCCACAACGCCTTGAGCGATCCATTTTGAATGAGAAACCACGACAATCCCAACTTCTGTCATGTCAGTCTCTCCGCTTCTAGCAAGGCTTCAAAAAGCAAGCCTGATGAATACGAACCTGGATCAATATGCCCAATCGAACGTTCACCCACATAAGAAGCTCGACCTTTCGTTGCTTTCATATCTTTGGTTGATTCAACCAAAGCACGAATGGTTTCTTTGGTCAATTCTTCTCTTCGAATTGCTTCTACCACACCAGCCCAGACATCTACCATCGTTTTTTCACCGACGCTCGCTTTCCCACGCTTTTGAATCATATCAAGTCCTGCTTGAACAGCATCCACCAAGCTAGTGCCTTCCTTCTCAGCCTTCATTATTCCCATAAAGGCTGAGCCGTAAAGGGGGCCAGAGGCCCCGCCAACCTTGCTAAGCAATTGCATGGAGACAACTTGAAAGACTTCTGCTGAATTGGCAAAATCCTTTCCTTCCAAATTTTCAACGACAGCGGCCATACCGCGCGCCATATTTCCTCCGTGATCCCCGTCACCAATAGGGGTGTCTAACTCTGACAGATAGTCTTTATTTGCTTGAATTTTTTCGTTAAAGAGAAGCATCCATTTCTTTGCTAATTCTGCATCCATATCATACCTCCTACCAAGCAATTGTTGTAACAGGACTATTTAATGCGTCTACCCATTCTTTGTGCTCTAGCTTGATAAAAGTCAAAGAAATGCCTGCCATGTCAATAGATGTCATGTAGTTTCCTAATTTCTTATAGATAACTTCCAGACCTGCTGTTGCAAGGATTCCAGCCACATCGTTTGCAAAGACATACTGTTCCATGAGCGGTGTTGCACCCATGCCATTGATAAGGATTCCGATTTTATCGCCTGCTTTGAGTTCAAAAGAGTCTTTCAATTTTTCCACTAATTCTTGTGCCAATTCTTTAGACGGCTGCATTTTTTCTTTGCGATAACCAGGTTCTCCATGAATGCCGATTCCAAATTCAATTTCGTCATCAGCTAAGATAAAGCCGGGTTTCCCAACTTCAGGAACTGTTGCTCCGCTGAGAGCCAACCCAACCGTATGAATCTGAGTAACCAATTCATCAGCCAATGCCTTGATTTCACTCAATGATTTTCCGGCACGCGCCGCATGACCTAAAATCTTATGTACAAAAATCGTACCTGCAACACCGCGTCGACCTTGCGTGTAAAGGCTATTTTCTACAGCAATATCGTCATCGACAACAACACTTGCCACCTCGATTCCTTCCATTTCTGCCATATCTTGTGCCATTTCAAAGTTCATGATGTCACCAGAATAATTCTTGATAACCATGAACACACCTGCGCCCTCGTCTGCTTCTTTGATTGCTTGCAAGACTTGGTCAGGAGTTGGCGAAGTAAAGACCGCTCCGCAAATCGCAGCCGAAAGCATACCGTTGCCCACAAAGCCAGCATGTGCAGGCTCATGACCGCTACCGCCACCTGAGATAATAGCTACTTTGCCAGACTTTTCGCTATTTCGGGCAATGATGTCAAAGCCTTCTACACGATGCACCAAATCACTGTGGATATAAGCCAAACCGTCCAGCATTTCGTCCACAACAGCCGTTGGTTGATTGATAATTTTTTTCATAGGTGTCCTCCATTTCTCGGCGCTTCTCTAAAATGAGCAATTCGCCCTAAAAAGAAAGCGCTATCATTTTGATATTATTTTAACATTTTATCTTACCGAAAGCAAATTCTGCCACATCCTAGAATAGAAGAAAGCATCAAATTAGTTGACAATAAAAAGTAGACAGTGTATACTAAAAATAGATAAGTAGACAGTGTATACTTTAGGAGAAAATGAATGAAACGCAATACTGCCCAGCTGAAAGAACAACTCATTCAAACAGGGATTGACGAAATCGGAAAACACGGAATTGAACAGCTTTCGCTCAGGACTGTTGCCAAGGCCTGCGGTGTAACTCACGGCAGCCCTTACCGCCATTTTGAGAGCAAGGAAGGCTACCTCAAGGTGGTTTTGACTCAGCTTTCGCTGTTTCTCAATCAGGAAATCAATCAGAGTATGGATGCGACAGGTTCTGCGCGTGATCAGCTGACCCAGCTTGGACTTAATTTCATTCTTTTTGCCAAGACCTACCCTCATTTTTTCGAAGCTCTCTTTATCAAATTCCCTTTTAAATATATGAAGGTGACGCAGGATACCATTCTCTTGGAGTCGGACTTGCCTGGATTTGATAAATTTAAGGAGCTTGTTTTAAAGCTTCGCAAGGAGGAAAATTTTAGCAATAGCGAAGCAGAAAGCCTTTTTCACTTTTGGAGCTTTATCACAGGTCTGGCCGTTCTGACCAACAGTCCTATCGGACAAGACCTTGATCCTCAAGCCATCCAAAGCACAATCGAACACATGCTTGACATTTATATCAAAGGAGAACGATCATGAAAACCTTGATTATTTACACCCACCCCAGCCCAACTGGCTTCAATGCTGCTATTCTCAAAGAAGTTCAAAGCAATCTTTCTAAGAAGCACGAAGTGAAAACCTTGGACTTGTATGCTGAAAATTTTGATCCGATTTTGCGCTTTGACCATGAACATAGACGCCGTGACCTGCACAAAGACCCTGAAATGGCAAAATACCGGGATTTGATTACTTGGGCAGACCATCTGATTTTCATTTTCCCTATCTGGTGGAGCGGTATGCCGGCCATTCTCAAAGGCTTTATCGACCGTGTCTTTGCGGCTGACTTTGCCTACTCTTATAAGAAAGTCGGCATGCAAGGTCACCTGCAAGGCAAGTCTGGCTGGATTATCGTCAGCCACAACACACCAGGTTTTGCCCTGCCTTTTGTCCAAGACTACGGCAAGGTACTTAAAAATCAAGTCCTGAAACTTTGTAGTATTTCTCCCGTCAAACTGACAGAGCTCAACGGAGTAGAACGCAAGACAGATCAACAACGCCAAGAAATGCTCAAGAAAATCGGGCAACTGGCTAGTCAAATTTAAGATAAAGAAAATGGGAGCGGGAAAGAACTTCAAACAAGTTAAAAAAGTTCGTCTTCCCGCCCCACACACAGTTGATTAGGTCATCTTTGGAGCTTAAAAAGCGAAGGAAGATGCCAATCAACCACTGGTCATCTATTTTTTCTAATTTAAATTCAAAAGCCTGGACTTTTTGACCAGGCTCGTTTTTATGTCTAATCCAGCCCCACGCGCTTGAAGATTTCATCTACGCGCTTGGTGTAGTAAGTAGGGTTGAAGATTTCATCAATCTCTTCCTGAGTCAAACGAGAAGTGACTTCTGGATCCGCTTCGAGCAGAGGCTTGAAGTCTACTTGATTATCCCAAGACTGGGCAGTCTTTGGCTGCACCAGATCATAAGCTTGCTCTCGCGTCATGCCTTTTTCAATCAGGGTCAACATGGCCCGCTGGCTAAAGATAAGACCAAAGGTCGAGTTCATGTTCCGCTTCATATTTTCAGGGAAGACGGTCAGGTTCTTGACGATATTACCAAAGCGGTTGAGCATGTAGTCGATGAGAATGGTCGTGTCCGGTGCGATAATCCGCTCAGCTGATGAGTGGGAAATGTCGCGCTCATGCCATAGAGAGACATTCTCAAAGGCTGTCACCATGTGACCGCGAATAACACGCGCCAGACCAGTCATATTTTCAGAGCCGATAGGGTTGCGCTTGTGAGGCATGGCAGATGAACCCTTTTGACCCTTGGCAAAGAACTCTTCCACCTCGCGTTGCTCAGACTTTTGCAGACCACGGATTTCCGTCGCCATACGCTCAATAGACGTCGCAATCAAGGCTAAAGCAGAGAAGTATTCAGCGTGAAGGTCACGTGGCAAGACTTGAGTCGAGATCTCCTGCGGACGGATGCCTAATTTCTCACAGACATAGCTCTCCACAAATGGCGGAATGTTGGCGAAGTTCCCAACCGCACCAGATATTTTCCCAGCTTCCACACCCGCAGCCGCAATCTCGAAACGCTCGATGTTGCGCTTCATTTCACTGTACCAAGTCGCTAGCTTGAGACCAAAAGTCGTCGGCTCCGCATGCACCCCATGGGTACGCCCCATCATGATGGTGAACTTGTGCTCCCTAGCCTTGTCAGCGATGATGTTGGTGAAATTTTCAAGGTCACGACGGATAATGTCGTTGGCCTGCTTGTAGAGGTAACCGTAGGCCGTATCCACCACGTCGGTAGAAGTCAAACCATAGTGGACCCACTTGCGCTCCTCACCAAGCGTCTCAGAAACCGCACGTGTGAAAGCCACCACATCGTGGCGAGTCTCCTGCTCAATCTCCAAAATACGGTCGATGTCAAAGTCCGCCTTCTCGCGAATCAAAGTCACATCTTCCTTAGGGATTTCCCCCAACTCAGCCCATGCCTCGTCAGCCAGAATCTCTACCTCCAGCCAAGCCTTGTACTTATTTTCCTCAGTCCAAATGTTCGCCATTTCGGGGCGAGAGTAACGATTTATCATTGTTAGTTTCTCCTATAATTTTATCTGCCTGATAGTAATGATGAAATAACTCCACCTAAAGTTCCTGATATTATATCTTTAATAAATTGTTGATTAAAAAATGATGCATTTTCTTTAACAATTACAGTAAATTCAGACTCGCTATTTTTGTCAGTTGCAGCAAGTAAATCCTTTAAAATTTCGATAGATTGCTCAGATAGAACAGAAGCATTGTTAACAATCTGTTGAAGTTGTTTAGAAAGTTCCGACCACGGAAACTCAACATTCATATTAGATTTTTCTAAAATAGAATCTGTAACAATATTTGAGTTAACATTGTTGTCCCCATTAAATGTGACATTATTACCCGAACCAAAATCATTTCCAACTACATTATCATTACCTGATACAGTTGTTTTATATGAGCCTGTTTCAAAAATATTTTGTTCCCCACCAATTTGTTGATGTTTTATATCAATAAAAGTGATCTGATTTTTATCACCAAAAGATTTTTTAATTACTTCATATACTTTGTCTCGAAATATTTCTTCCTTAAAAAACAAATAAGAATTTTTGCTAGACCCTAAATTGAACTCTATGTAATATTTTGTTTTAAGATATTTCTCATAACGGTTATATACAATATAAATGTACAAAGCCAAAAAAGTAATCGGAATGATATTTGGAATAAAATCTATCGGAAACATTATTAACATAATAGCTACAAAAACTATTTCTTTCAAAGAAATTCTAAACGCCAATGTTGCTTTTGTCATCATAGAAATATTATCTATCTGAATAACATCGTTTTGAGTAGCTATTGCATGCTCCTTTATGCTAAGAGTATCCGTTTCAATAGTATTATTTTCATTATTAAATAAATCTAAAATCATTATCCTTCTCTCTCCTTAAACTCCTCTTTCCCAATCCATACTGATGGGTAGTGATCTAGTGTATTCAAATCAGTATCCAATGGCAAATCATAGATAGCCAAATAGTTATCGGGGTATTGAGCAATTAATTCATCATATTTGGCTTGCACCTTGTCATGGTCAGCGCTAGCAAACAAGACTTCAACAACTGCTCCAGTCTTATCCTTTTCAACAAATGCATTAACGATAATTTGTATCATAGTAATCAACCTAGTTAGTAATCTATATTCAGTTTAGAGAATTTGATACCATCGTTCCTTTCTTTTATATTTATAGACAAATTAAGAAATCTTTACTATGACACATAAGCATATTTATTCTTTCTAGTTTATGCATCACTATCGATTTAATATGCATTATTAAAGATTTTCTCCAACGTTTCATTATTTTCAGCTACTTCGTCTAATTCTCGTTTCGTTGTATATCTTATATTCTGAGGTGGATATGTATTACCCAAATGAATCAAGTGATCATATTTTTGGGGTTCACCATCAAATATTACTTTCCAATATCCAAAAGCATTTTCAGATGGAATTATTTTTTTAACTTTTGCAATATATTGAATACCACTTCTAGGTTTTATTTCATATCCAGCAATATATTTAATTTTACTTCTTCTATTTTTTCCAATACGAATATCATACCATTCATTATCTTTTAAGAAAACTTGTTCAAACCCCTCCTTCTGTGCTGGAACAATGATAGTTAAGTCATCCTCTGACATTTCTTCTTTTGGAATTCCAATGTCAATTGAATTTTTTTGTTCTAAAATTTTCGTTTCATTTATAATTTCCTCATCAGTCTTTTCATTTAAATGAGCATAAAACTCAACATGAGAATCAAAGTCATCGTTGCTAAAATCTATTAAATTTGTAACTTGTCGGTCTTTTTTTAATTGTTGGTATTCTTTAAAGTATGCTCGTTTTATTTCACTATCCTCCGACTGAAGGGAATTACTTATTCTTTCAGCCTCTCCTATAAGTGGTTCCGTATTTCTTCTATCCGTTATACTTTCATTCTCGATCGAAGAGATTACTTCTTCAAGCTTATCATTTAATTCATCAACCTTCAATTTACAATTCTCATATTCTTTTTGTGAGAACTTTTTACAATGAGCAATTGTATTACGAGTCTTACGAATTTCTTCAAGTAGTTCATTTATCTCTGTCCCTTCCTTCTGACTACCTGTTAATAGCGAACTGTCCCAAAAACTTTTAGGGAAAAGAGTAGGACTAGGGACACTTTGTTCTTCAATACAATACTTTATGTGATCTATAAATTCTTCAGTTATAGCCCCTCTATCAAATATTTCTTTAATTAACTTACTAAATGTAAAATCATTTTTTTCCATATTTTTCAGGGTTGTTTGAAATTTGTCAAGTTTACCACTTTCATCAGAAATATAGAATAACTCTTTTAAAAATTCTTGAGTTTTTCTTTCAATATCGTGTAATTTTGAATATATTTTTTTAGAGTAGTAGCTACTTATTCCATCAAAAATACACCTAAACTCATTAAATTTATGTTCGTTCTTAGTTATTTCAGTAATAATAGAGTCAAAATGTTCTAAAGATTCAACATCCTCACTACTAACCGTTATAATACCCGTTGGTTTTTTTGAACTATTCTCATAAATTATATTAATATCCAACGTTTTATCATCTATTTCAGCCTTACCATTTTTTATATCTAATTTTTCTGGATTTTGCGTCAAATTCCGAATTAAAACCTCTTTGTTAGAGATAATATTATTTCCAGTTATTTTAAAAATATATTTCTGATACATTACCAATCAATCCCTTCCCCAAACTCTCTCACTTCATCAGGCTTATCACTAAAGAGGGTCACATGCCCCATCTTTCGGTTGTGCTTCGCTTCTATTTTACCATACATGTGGAGATGGGCGCTAGAGTTTTTGGAGACATATTCTTGAGCTTGTTGAATGTGCTGACCGAGGACGTTGAGCATGACGGCTGGGGCATGGAGTTTGATGGCTGGGAGAGGTTGCCCGAGGACGCCTAGGATATGGGTGTCAAATTGTGAGAAGTCGCAGGCTTCGATCGAGTAGTGTCCTGAGTTGTGGGGGCGTGGGGCGATCTCATTGACGATGATATCATCAGCTGTCGCAAACATCTCCACGCAAAGAGTTCCAGACAGATTAAGCTGTTCTGCGATTCGTACCGCCATGGTTTTAGCTTTCTCAGTTAGACTATCAGAAATACGAGCTGGGACAATAGTCTTAGACAGGATATTGTTGCGATGGATGTTTTCCTGAACGGGGAAGACCGTCACGTCCTTGCCATTACCTGAGACAATGACCGAGATTTCAAGGTCAAAGTCCACAAATTCTTCCAAGACGCACTCAGCAGAATTGGCTAATTGATTCGCGGCAGCTAAATCGTCGGGTGATTTAATGACGACTTGACCGTGTCCATCATAACCGCCTGTGGCCGTTTTCAAGAAGTAAGTCTTGCCCAAATCCAAATCCTCCAAGTCCAAACTAGAGGTCACCACCTTATATGGAGCGATCGTCACGCTAGCCTTGTTGGCGAGGAAGTTCTTTTCAAAAATACGGTTTTGCGAAATGCGTAGTAGATCAGTACCCTGCGGCAGCTGACCGCCTCCTACGATCGCATCAAGACCGTCAGCGTCGACATTTTCAAACTCATAGGTCAGTACGTCGCAACGCTCCGCCAATTGACGCAAAGCATCCACATCATCGTAAGGCGCCACAATCATCTCAGACACGCGCGAGGCAGGACAGTCCGCCGTTGGATCCAGCGTCACCACCTTGTGCCCCATGTAGATAGCAGAAATAGCCATCATCTGACCCAGCTGACCGCCACCGATGATTCCGATTGTTTTAGATGAGCTCATTCGTAGACTCCTCAGCGATTTTTCCTTGTTCTTCAGCAAAATCCGCTAGCGCTGCTGCTAGGTCTTGGTCTTCAATCGCCAAGATCCGAAGGGCAGTCAGGGCAGCGTTGGTTGCTCCCGCGTCACCAATGGCCATAGTTGCCACAGGCACACCGCCTGGCATCTGCACAATAGAGTAAAGCGAGTCCAGACCGCTGAGTGCGCGTGATTTGACAGGTACGCCGATGACAGGCAGAGTGGTTTTGGCCGCTACCATACCTGGCAAATGAGCTGCGCCACCAGCACCAGCGATGATGACCTTGATACCGCGACTGCGGGCTTCTTCTGCATGCTGAAACATGAGGTCAGGCGTGCGGTGGGCAGAAACGACTTTCTTTTCGTAGGCAACACCGAAGCGATCTAAAACTTCAGCAGTTTTTTGCATGGTAGCCCAGTCAGATTTGGAGCCCATGATGATAGAAATAATTGGTTTCATTGTTAATATCCTTTTTCTTTTTGATAATGGTCTTAGGTGGTGGGTCGGAAGCAAACCTTCGGTTTCATTCCTAAAATTTGAGCCTGAAGTCGCAAATTTCCCCTAGACCAGAACATACACTGTTCTGGTCTTTTCACCACTGCGACCATTATCGTATTTGGCGACTGCGTCGCCTAAGCTAGCGCTAGTATTGAAAATGCTCGAATAAATTCTCAGAATGACAGGGCAAAACGATGAAGTTCGAACTAAAGTTCATCAAAGAGCTTTAATACAGTCAATCGTAGATTCTCGAAGTGTTTTATTTAACCGCTTTACTTCCGATATCTTGCCGATAAAAGAGGCCTGTTGTTTCTTGTTCTGCAAGTTTCTTATAGATTTTGTCCTGCGCAGCCTTGACGCTGTCGGCTGTAGTAACCAGCATGTAGACGCGGCCGCCGTTTGACAAGAGCAGCTGGCTATTGCCATCAAACTTAGCCCCTGCATAATAGGTGATTATGTCGCCACCGGTCTTTTCTGGCAGAAGCACCCTTTTTTCGTAGGCGAGCGGATAGCCATTTGAAGCAACCACCACGCCTAGGGTCACGCCCGAATCCAGCCAAGTGATGTCAGGGTTCCTGCCAGCCAAAATGTCCGTGATATTCTGTGCAAAGTCAGAAGTCAGGCGCGGCAAGATAACTTGGGTCTCGGGATCGCCAAAGCGAGAGTTGAACTCAATAACCTTAGGACCGTCCTTAGTCAAGATAAGCCCCGCGTAGAGCACGCCAAGATAAGGGCGACCCTCAGCAATCATACCCTCAAGCACTGGCTTGATAATAGCATCAATCGACTGGTCAATCACGCTTTGCGGCAGGTGAGGAACAGGAGCGTAGGCACCCATACCGCCTGTATTTGGTCCCTTATCACCATCATAGGCCCGCTTGTGATCCTGCGCCGCAGGCATAATGTAAAACTTGTCCCCATTGACAAAGGCAAAGAGAGAGAATTCCTCGCCATCAAGGAACTCCTCAATAACCACGCGCGCACCCGAGTCGCCGAACTTATTGTCCAGCAGCATTTCATGCGCCGCCTCGACCGCCTGCTCCACGGTTTCAGCCACGACTACTCCCTTACCCAATGCCAAGCCATCCGCCTTGACCACGATTGGAGCGCCCTGCTCTTCGATGTAGGCTTTAGCTTTCTCAAAGTCGGAAAATGTGCCATAGGCTGCTGTCAGAACGCCGTATTTGACCATGATTTCCTTAGCAAAATCCTTAGACCACTCCAGCTCCGCTGCTAACTTAGTTGGACCAAAAGCCTCAAGCCCAGCTTGGTTAAAATCATCAACGATACCAGCCGCTAGCGCATCATCAGGACCAATAAAGGTCCAAGCAATAGCATTTGCTTTGGCAAACTCAATCAACTTGGAATGTTCGGAAATTCTGATATTCACCAAATCCAAACCATCCAGAGTCATCCCGTCATTTCCAGGTGCGACAAAAACCTGCTCAACATACCGAGATGCCAACAACTTCTTGGCAATCGCATGCTCACGACCACCAGAACCAACAACCAAAAGTTTCATGATGCAAGATACCTCAATATAAAACAATCACAGGGGCATATGCCCAAAACCAAATATTTTCGCAAAAACTAACAACTTTTCACGAATTATACAGGACTATTATAACATATTTGTTCGGGAGTTTGAATTTCTAATCCCATTTATTCGGAAAAGAAAAGCACCACTGATGTGGTGATGGGGGAATAAAAATAATATCTTTGATAAAATGTTGAAATTACCTATTTCTACAATGTTAAATTACTTTGTCGAGTATAATTATCATTAATAAAATCCAAAATTTCTGTAATACTATTTATCAACTCTAAGTTAATTTTATCTGATTGTCTTAACCTTCTTTTGATAATATTAAGAGATGTTTGCACATAGTCTAACTTATATAGCTCTTTCGATAAACCAAGAATTTTAATATATTGTTGTGATAGAGCCTTTTTACGATCTTCAATATCATTATTCGTTACAATTGCTCCTCTATTATTTCTATAGAATAAATTTTTATAATCTTCACCTAAAGGATCTAAATCAGAAGGAAGAGCTTTTTTATTTTTTGTAGTATTACATATTGGGCAAGATAAAGCTAAATTGCTATATTCATCTATCAAATCTTTATTATCATTTTGACTTTTTATATGTTCAATATGAAAACTAGCTCCACCGTACCTTTTACAATTCCATCCACAATATATGCACATTCCGTCAAAATCCTCTACTAGATACTCTTTTAACAAATCTCTTTGACTTTTGACAGAATATTTTTCACTAACATTTTTTCTTCTGATCGGTGGAGATTCAAAACCTCTATAATCTTGTTTGAATAGTTGCCTAATATAATTCACTACATCTCTCCTGCCTCATCAATAATTTGATACGCTTTCGCAATTAAATCGTCTAATTGATCAGCAATATCATCATTTAAAAGTCGAGGTTGTTTAATAGAAAACTGATATTCTATTTTAGTTTCGTTAATTGCTACTTCTGTAGAAAAAGTATCAAATTTCTTTAAACCTTGATTTACTCTCTCCAGCGTATTGATATTTTCTATTCCTAACTTAACTTGCTCATCAATATATTTTAACATACTATCAATTTCATCTTCCTTAGTAAATATCTGTCCACCCAGTGAGTATTCATTTTTAGAAAATTTCTTCTCTACTGAAGAGTCAATTTGAACATCATTACTGTGAGAAGTATAAATACAAACAGGAAAGAAAGGATTTTGTTTCTTAATAGTTTGCCATAGTTCAATTGCATCCCCATAAATTTCACTCATAGATAAATCATAGTCTAAAATAATTCCGTATTTTTCTTTTGAATATAATTTTGTTAAAAATTCTTCCTTTGATGCTTCATTTTTTATTCCTAGAAACTGGACATCATATCCTTTGCTTAAAAAAATTTCTTTCAGATCTTTTAATGTATAAATAGCATCTTCATCATCATCAATATAATAGATTACTTTTTTTTCAGACATTTTATTCAACTCCACCTTTTAAAGTCATTCTAATTTTAAATCCCGACTCACCAGGATTAGATAACAATTCCTTATCACCTCTTAAATTAGATATAACTGAAGCTAGGATTGTCATCCCTAGACCAGTCCCACCTTTAGTATACGACTTGTAAGCTTCAAAAATTATATCTGAATTTTTTATGTTCTTATTTAGACCATTACCGTTATCTTCATAAGTTATCTTAATCAAGTCACAATCTACAACTTCTAGCTCAATGTTAATTATTCTGTGTTTAATTTTTTTTGGATATTTAAAATTTTTATAAGAATTAGTTATTAAGTTTAGAAAAATGCTATCTAATTGAGTTTCGCTGGCATAAATATAAATATTTTTAATCTGCTCAGGTAAAGATTCTCTAGATGATTTACCATTAACTAAATAATCATATGAATAAAAATTATCTTTAACCGAATTATCCCACCAAGAATAAATTTTAAATAAATATGATGATAAATTAATTTTCTCTTTTTTATCTCTTATTGGATTATTAACGCTACTCTCCAAAAATCCAAGTATATTAGTTGTTTTTCTTCCAACCGCTTTTGCAAAATCATATAAATTGTACGGTTGTTCAATTTCATGAAAATCCGAATTAAAATGCTCCGAATAATAATCCCCAGTATCTATTAGATTTTGGGGTATCTGCTGAAAGAATTTCTTATCATTTTTTATTTGATGAGCAAAAGTTGACATAACTATACCTTGAGTAGCCATTGTTCGTAACGTATCACTTTCAGTAACAAGAGAACTATTTTCTTCCTCTGTTATATCCTGTAATGAATACATTTCAAATAAAGATTGTGGATTAGAAACTAATGCTTGGTACTCTGGATCTTTATAGAGCTCTTGTAAATTCCCTTTGTTCTTATTAATAAGACTATAAATCATTTTCTTTGTTTTCTTGCCCTTTTCGCTAAAATATGGGACATCAGCTGTCTCTTTCAAAAATTCATTATATAAAATAATAATTTCTGAACGTATAAAAGAAAAATCTTTTATAATTCTAAGAATAACACTCTGAAGATATTCAAATTCTACACTATTTTTTAAACCTTCACGATTGGATTGATCTTCAAAAACTCTGTTGTTTTTTTTGGTTATATTCACATAACCGCTCAATTGATTAGCTTGCATCATGTAGCCACTCCGACCAACACCGGCAG
This sequence comes from Streptococcus sp. HMSC067A03, assembly GCF_001814295.1. Lineage (NCBI taxonomy): Bacteria > Bacillati > Bacillota > Bacilli > Lactobacillales > Streptococcaceae > Streptococcus > Streptococcus sp. HMSC067A03. Next base: position 237,511 of record NZ_KV815646.1, read on the forward strand.
GGTTCTTAGATCTTTCTTTTTCAATTCCCAACCAATCAAAACCTATAGTGTCTATTTCACCATAGGGTCTAATTCTAAAGCCGTCTCGGTACAATAAAATCCCAGGATCAATATCAACAGTATTTGTTCCCATTGCTGGTCTCTTTAAAAAAGGATACTTATTAGATCCAGTTTTCTTTGTAAAATAGAGAACTCCATCAAAATCTCCTATCGGATTATTAGGCATTTTATCAGGAATATACTCTGAAATTTTATACTCTAGCTCAAAATGGTATCTACTTCTTTTTTCACCATTATTATCTTGAATATAATCTTTTAGTTTATCAAATTTCGCATTTACAAAATCCGGAGGTAATTGACTAATATCAATTTCATCAAAATAACCGTCTAAGATTAGCATATCACTGTCGTGTGAAAAAGCAAACGAAATTTCTGCATCTGTTGAAACATCAGCCAAAGAAGGCTCTATTTCTTCTTTTTCTTCAAAATAATCTAATATAATTTTAAATTCGCCTGACTTCTCTAATTTAAGAGGATTTTTTAATTTATTTAAAGTAAGCTTCAATAGTGAATAATTTGTTCCTGACTGCCCCTTATCTGATAGCAACCATTCATCTTTCAAATCACTGGCTATTAAAATTGTTCCTGAAGCATTTGGATTTTCTAAACCTCTATTGGTATACTCTGAAGTGAACTCACTCAATGATAATTGTTCAATATTTACTTTTACAGTATCTAAAGCTCCTCCTGTTGTAAAGCTATTCCAATCTATACTAAATCTATATGCTTCTCTACCATCTGAAGTAATAACACGACTGATATTCCCTAGTCTCCCCAGTGATAATCTACCGATTCCCATAGAACCATTCATTACACGTTCAGATTTTTGGTATTTTATTGAAGTAGTATGAGTTTTATCATCCGTTCCTAATGTAAAAAAGACATTAATGATTTTATCCAAACTCATTCCTTGTCCGTAATCAATTATTTCTATAGAAGTAGCTTTTTTGTCTTTTTTTTTGTTAACAGTTATATCTTCTCCTATTATTCGAATATTTACTTGATTCGAAAATGCATCGTAACTATTTTTTACTAATTCTAATATCGCACTTCTATAATCTAGTATATTATCTCTCCCTAAAAGGTTTACCGTTCTTGTTGTTGATTTAAAACTTACTTCTTTCACTTTTTCAGCCATTGTTCGCCCCTCATACTCTTATTGGATAATTTTTTACATCATTCACGGATATACGAATTGATTTTCCACTCGCATTAATTGCTCTAGTTTCTATATAATTATAGAAATCTTCTGATTCAAGAATTTTTTTTGCATAATCAAGACCTTTTTCTGCTAATGGAATAATATAAAATCCCGAATATGGTATTGTTTGAGAATCTAACTCGTATACATTTACTTTCTCAGTAATTACCGATGAAATCATTAATTTTTCCTGATTCATAAATTTCAAACCTTGTGAACGACCATACTCAAACCATTCCCCATCAGATTTTCTGTTATCTAAAACCTCTTTCCATTCTCGAAGATATCTAGTTGCCTTAGGAAAAATCCTTTCAAACTCTTCTCTGGAATATCTTATAAGTTCATTATTTACAAATTTATATGGGAAAATAATTTTATCTACAATATTTTTCGATAACTTTCTTGGACTAGCCGCAGGTTTTAAAATTTCATCTTCTAAGTCCAAATCTTCTTGCTCAGGGATTATAAATACCTTATTAGATAATGTAGCTACGCTATTTGAGACTTTAAATAACCCTCCAAAGGTTAACTGATTAGCTTTAAATTCGATATTTTCAGTAAAATACCATTTGGACCCCAAATCTTCTTTTCTTATAAAAAAAGACTTGTTAAAATCACTATCAATATATTCTAAGTAATTACATATTCTAGAATTATCAATGACTATAATTGCTGATGATGTTAGAATTCTCCCAAAAATATGCGTATGTCTGTAATCAATTAATTGTAGAATATTTTTTTTAAAGATTTCTCTTAGATTTTCAGCAAAAACATTTTTAAATATGCTATTAGGGATTAGATAACACATTTTTCCTGTCGTTTTTTTCAAATCTAGTAAACTCTTTTCGATGAAAGCATAACAATAATCAAACTTCCCTTTACGACAAGATATAAAATTTTCTTTTAAATATACTCTATCCACTTCTTTTAATTCTTGATACGTAATATATGGTGGATTTCCAACAATATAGTCTGCCCGAATTTCAATGGATGATTTTAAATAATCCTCTTTTCTAATATTCCACTTAACACCTTTTATTTCATATTCTGCAACCAACTGATTTAATCTTTTTATACATGTATTCAATACAATTTCATCTACTTCAAATCCCACAAAATACTTTTCTAAATCGGACTTAATTTCCTTCCATGAATATTTTTCTTGCTTTGCAACAACTATATAGCGCTTAACCGCTGTTAATAAAATGTTACCTTCACCAACTGAATTTTCCAGAAACGTTTTCTTCAAAATTTCTGAACCTTGGTAACCAACTTCATCTAGCATCTGCTCAACATATTGAGAAGGAGTGAATACTTGAAATTTTTTCATATTTCTACATTTCTACTATATTTTTTACTTTATTATACCAAAAAACAAGCTTTCTAGCTCACCTCCTGTCTATTTATTTCTTCAAGACAGCTTCCCAATCATAAAGCCTAAGTGATGTAGATGAATACTGGATTGGTATTTAGCAAATAAGCCTCTTAAACGTGGGATAAAATTAAAGAAAAATAGTTTTTTAATTTTTAATTTCTTTCCCGAATAATCTAAATGGAACTATCCAAATTATTTATTCAAAGGAGATTTATGAAAAAATATAGTCAATTGTTTTTACTATCCAGCGCCCTTTTGAGTGTTTTTTCAGCTCAACTAACAGTTCAAGCCTCGGAAGCAAATAATGCTTCAAAAAGCTCAAATCCAACAACTCTTGCTAGCGATGTTACTGTCAATGTTTCTGGCAATAGCATTTCTATCAACTACATACGTTCACAAGCCCAAAACCCCTACACCATTTCCCATGCTGTTTGGTCTGATGAAAATGGGCAAGATGACCTTAAATGGTATTCCGCATCTCAAACATCAACAACTGTTGATTTGAGCCAACATTCTGGGTACGGTACTTTCCATGTCCATACATATATCAACATCAATGGAAAAATGATCGGTTTAAATGGAACGACTTTCACTCTGAATAAACCTACTAGTCAAACAAAAATTACGACAGCTGGACAGATTGGGCAAATTCATTTTACACGCAATAAAGATCAAAAAAATTCTAAAATTGTTCATGCCATTTGGTCTGAAGAAAATGGTAGTGATGATCTCAACTGGTACGATGCTGAACAGGAAATAACTAAATTTGACTTTTCCAAACACAAGGGTTATGGGAGATATTTTGTAGATACTTATGAAAATAAAAATGGTAAAATGATTTATCAGTCAGGTACCACTTTTAACCTTGAAAAACCAAATCCTACTATCCAAACTAGTTTTCCAGAACCTGGCATCATGGATATTCAGATCAAAAATGTCCCTGAAACAATCTATAAACTAACTGTTCCAACTTGGTCTGATAAAAACGGACAAGATGATCTTCAATGGTATGCAGCTACTAAAAATCCTGATGGAAGCTACAATGTTAGAGTTGAGCTAAAAAAACATAACTATGACACAGGAACTTATCACATTCATCTTTACGGAGAAAGCTATGTCAAACCAGAGTTTACTGGCTTAGCTGGAACTACGGTACAAGTTCGTCCCGATCAATTACCTTCGGAAGAAGAGCAAAAGCCATTATTCTCTGTTGAAAATATCAATCAAGAACAAGGAACATATACGGTCAAAATTAAGGAAACTTCAAAATCCAAATCCATTCAATCCGTTCGCATTCCTATTTGGAGTACTACAAATCAGAGTAATATTAGATGGTACACAGCCACTGACAATGGAGACGGAACTTTTTCAACAACCTTTAATATCCGCAATCATCAGGTCTTATCTGGAACCTATATCAATCATATTTATGTAAAATATAAAGACGGTAGTGAGCATAGTTATGCAACAGATTCAGTTAGCATGTCCGCAGAACAGATAAAAACGAAAGTAGCTGTCACGAAACGCTCGATCTACAATTATGAAGTAACGGTGACAGATGCTTATGGAGATGGAAATATCATCCTGCCTACCTGGTCTGAAGTCAACGGGCAAGATGATATCCAGTGGTACACAGCTACTAAAACTGGAAATGGTATCTACAAGTTCACTATTGATACGCAAAAACACACTGGTAGCGGGCTTTTCCACACACATGTCTACCGCAATCTCAACGGTCAAATGATTGGACTAACAGGTACGAGCTATCAAGTAGAGAAACCTGTTAATTCTTTCCAACCCAATTATGCCGCTGCAACGACTTATCCAAAAGGGCAATGCACTTGGGGCGCTAAAGCTCTAGCACCTTGGGCTGGCAACTACTGGGGCAATGGTGGCGATTGGGCTACTAGTGCCAGACGTGCTGGTTTTAAAACAGGAACAACTCCACAAGTCGGAGCTATTATTTGTTGGACAGATGGTAGTTACGGGCACGTTGGAGTCGTCACTCACGTCGCCTCAAACACCCGTATTCAGATTCAAGAGGCAAACTACGCTGGGAAACAGTACATTGGGAACTTTCGTGGCTGGTTTAATCCCCATACAGCAGGACAAGGTGCAGTTAGCTATATTTATCCAAAATAACTCTCTCTAAAAAACTTTAAAACCTTGGAAATCAATCCAAGGTTTTTTCTGTTCTCAATGTCTAAAATGTCTCACACCCGTAAATACCATAGCAATGCCGTATTTATCAGCCATATCGATAGACTCTTGGTCACGGACGGAACCGCCGGGTTGGATGATAGCTTTGATACCAGCAGCTGCAATTTCTTCAACGTTATCAGCAAACGGGAAGAAAGCGTCAGAAGCAAGAACAGCCCCGTCAAGGCGATCTTTAGCTTGGTCAATGGCGATGCGAACAGAAGCGACACGATTGGTCTGACCTGGGCCGACACCAAGTGTCATGTGATCATTGGTCACGATAATGCCATTAGACTTGACATACTTGATGGCTTTCCAAGCAAACTCAAGAGCAGTTTCTTCCGTTTTAGTTGGCTGGCGCTTGGTAACGACCTGCCAATCGGCTGGACTTTCCTTGACCACGTCTTGATTTTGCACAAGGAGGCCACTAACCACGCCAGTATACTCTTTTTCAGCCTCGCTAGCTTCTTGAGCGTCAAAGGGAAGTTGCAGAATACGCAGATTTTTCTTTTTGGTTGTGAGAATAGCTAGCGCTTCGTCTGTATAAGATGGCGCAATGATGATTTCTAGGAAGATAGCGTGCATCTTCTCAGCTGTCGCTGCATCAACCTCACGGTTTAGGACAACAATGCCGCCGAAGATCGAAACTGAATCAGCCTCATAAGCGTAATCCCAAGCTGTTTCAATGTCATCAGCCTGACCGATACCACATGGATTCATGTGCTTGAGCGCCACAACGGTTGGACGGTCTTTAAAGTCACGAATGACACGGATAGCCGCATCAGCATCGCGAATATTGTTGAAGGATAATTCCTTACCGTTGAGCTGCTTAGCAGAGGCAATAGAATAAGCAGTTGGCAAGGCTTTTTGGTAGAAATCCGCATCCTGCTGTGGATTTTCACCATAACGCATTGGCTGCTTGAGGTCATAAGTCAAGTTGAGTTTTTCAGGTTTTTCTTCACCCACTTGAGCAGTGAAATATTCAGCGATGAGGGCATCGTAAGCTGCGGTGTGACGGAAAACTTTAGCTGCCAGACGCTTACGAGTTTCATAAGTTGTTTCTCCGTTCGCTGACAATTCGTCAATAATCTCAGCGTAGTCAGCAGGGTCAACCACAACCGTCACACTGGCATGGTTTTTAGCTGCTGAGCGCAGCATAGATGGTCCGCCGATATCAATATTTTCAACCGCATCCGCATAGGTTGCATCTGGTTTAAGAATAGTCTCCTTGAATGGGTAAAGGTTGACAACGACCAAATCAATCGGTGTGATGCCATGTTCTTTCATAGCATTAACATGACTATCAAGGTCGCGACGCGCTAAGAGACCGCCATGAATTTTAGGGTGAAGAGTCTTGACACGACCATCCATCATTTCAGGAAAGCCAGTCACGTTGTCAATCGCGATGGTTGCAACTCCTGCTTTATCAAGGGCAACCTTGGTTCCGCCGGTTGAGACGATTTCCCAACCCAAGTTTTTCAATTCTCGGGCAAATTCAACAATGCCCGCTTTGTCTGAGACGCTGATAAGTGCGCGTTTAGTCATGTTTTTTCCTTTCATTTTATCAATAGATTCCTTCAAATTATCTAAACTAAAGACTGGCGATTATAGTCTGTAATCTGATTTCCAAGCTCTTGCAACAATTTCCTTACCTCAAGCTTACTTGTTTCACTTTCATAAACACTTCGCAGTTCTGCATCTGTCGCACCAATCAGAGTGACAAATTCTACTTTTCCATGAGGAGTATCTAGAGGCTTAGCTAGATTGTCACTAGCGGTCAGAAAACCTGTCAGTTTAGATTTCTGCTGGATATCGATTCCTACCGTTTGCTTCATATAAATATATTCTTCTGGTAAAACTACTTTATCTGTTTTAAAAATATATCTTGCAACATACTGCAATAAACCACAGCCATTTTTGATTTCTTCTTCGTCATTAGTAGATTTCTTTAACTTAAAAGTCAATTCAATCCCATAACCACTGTATTCTGAGTCGGTGCTTTCTTTTGTATATAACTCCGACAAGCCATAGCTGACAAAATGCCAAAAATCTCCCGCATCGTAGACACTTATACCGTCAAGCGGATCTGGACCCCCAAACATATACTTGACAACCGTCCCATAATGAAGAGGATTGGGCTGATCAGGATATAAACGATCAAATTCTGCATCAATCGCTTCCCATCCTGGAGCGCTATCATCTGTATCTTCAGATTTAACAACAGTCTTATCTCCATCTTCAATTGGTGTCTCTTCACTGGAAAATTTCTTCTTAAAAAAATCAAATAGACCCATAAAATTCTCCTTAGCTAACGCCCCTACTCATGATTTACCAACCCTGATAGAGATAGTTTATGAACAGGTCCTTACCTTTACCATAAAATCATCTCTCACTACCTTCTTATCTTCTCTCGGCCCCTAAACTCTCCAGCACTTGAGGATAGAGCTGATACTCAGCAGCATGGATGCGTTCTTCAAAACTTTCAATCGTGTCATGAACTAGCCGTGGGATACGGACTTGTTTAATGACCTTGCCAGTATCCACACCTGAGTCCACCCAGTGAATGGTCACTCCGCTCTCAGTGACACCGGCATTCCAGGCATCTTCGATACCATGAGCACCTGGAAATTCTGGCAAATAGGCTGGATGGATATTGATAATGCGACCTTGATAGGCAGTCAGCAAGGTTGGGCCAACGATTTTCATGTAACCAGCTAGGCAAACAAGATCAATAGCATATTTTTCCAAGAGGTCAATGATAGCCTGCTCATAGGCAATTTTGTTGTCAAATTCCTTGAGTTCAAAGGTGTAACTTTTGATACCGAGATTTTTAGCACGCTCCAAGACATAGGCATCACGATGGTCAGAGAAAACAAATTCTACTGGGAATTGCTCGCCGATGACCTGAAAATTTGACCCATTCCCAGAAGCGAAAACAGCAATTTTTTTGCTCATTATTTGATCACCACACTTGCGTCAGCTTTTTTCACGATACGCCCAAGCTCATAAACAGGCTCATCAAGGACTTCCTTGACACGGTCAACCTTTTCAGGACTGACAGCCAGCATGAGCCCGATACCCATGTTGAAGATTTCAAACATTTCGTCGTGCTTCAGCTCACCATATTTTTCAAGCGCCTTGAAGATTGGCAGAACTGGCACCTTGTCTTCTTCGATTTCGGCTGCCAAATCGTCCCCAAACATACGTGGGACATTTTCGATAAAGCCGCCACCTGTGATGTGGGCAATACCGTTGACTAATTCTTCCTTAATCAATGGCAGAGCTGCTTTGACATAGATACGAGTAGGTTCAAGTAAGACATCTTTGAGTTTTTTACCTTCCAATTCTGGCAGTTCTTCTTCACCAGTATAGTCTGCAAAGACACGGCGGACAAGCGAATAACCGTTTGAATGGATACCGCTGGAAGCCAGACCTAAAAGCACATCACCTTCTTTGACTTTTGAGCCGTCGATGATTTGTGATTTTTCTGCCACACCGACCGCAAAACCGGCCAAGTCGTAATCGTCTTCGCCATACATACCGGGCATTTCGGCTGTTTCGCCGCCAATCAGACCAGCACCAGCTTGGACACAGCCTTCAGCCACACCAGCAACTACCTGCTCCAGTTTAGCAGGTTCATTCTTACCCGTTGCAATGTAGTCTAGGAAATAAAGAGGTTCAGCACCCGCAGCAATGATGTCGTTGACACACATGGCCACACAGTCCTGACCAATAGTGTCGTGCTTGTCATATTTAATCGCAAGCATGAGCTTAGTTCCGACACCGTCCGTTCCTGAAATCAAGACAGGCTCTTTGACGTCCAGCCGGGACAAATCAAACATCCCACCGAAGCCACCGAGAGCTCCCATGACCCCAAGACGCTCCGTACGCGCCACGTGTTTCTTAATCCGAGCAACAACCTCGTATCCCGCCTCAACATCAACACCAGATTGAGCGTAAGCATTTTTTGTCATAATAATTTTCCTTCTCTTTTTTGTCAAAAAACCATATTGAAGATTGCGACGTTTTTTCAGTCAAACCATAATTTTGACTGAAAAAACTAGTCAGGTCTTTAGCTTTGGCCCTATAGGACAAAGCGTCCACTGACAAATGCTTTAGCCTTTAGTCAGTGGTAAGACGTGGAGCGTAAGCATTTTTTTCTGTCATAATATTTTTCCTTCTTTTTTTCTTTGGAAATAGCAGAGCTGCTATTGAGTTCGGTCTATCAATAAAAACTAACCTTCTCATCCAAGCTTCTACGATAATCTTTCTCGTAATCGTAAATCGGTGTTGGGTACTCTCCATCAAAGTAAGCAACACAGAGACCGCCGTTTGGGGCATTTGTTTCAAGTCCGATAGAGTCAATCAAGCCGTCAATAGACAAGTAAGTTAGGCTATCTGCACCGATAATCTGGCGTGTTTCTTCAACAGAATGATTAGCCGCAATCAATTCACGCCGTGTTTGAATATCAATTCCATAGAAACATGGATATTTTAGAGGTGGGCTAGCAATTGCCACGTGAACTTCTGTAGCTCCAGCTTCTTTCAAGAGCTGAACGATACGACGTGAAGTTGTCCCACGCACGATGGAGTCATCAATCATGACGACACGTTTGCCCTTAACCACTCCAGATACGGCAGAAAGTTTCATGCGAACCCCTTGCTCACGCAGTTCTTGCGTCGGCTGGATAAAGGTTCGCTGAGTGTATTGATTTTTGATGAGACCCATTTCATTTGGCAGTCCTGATTCTTCGGCGAAGCCCATAGCTGCGCTGAGTGAGGAATTAGGTACACCAACCACAATGTCTGCCTCATGTTTGAACTCACGCGCCAACTGTGCTCCCATACGTTTACGAGCAGTATGGACATTGACCCCGTGAATATTTGAGTCAGGACGGGCAAAGTAGATGTATTCCATTGAACAAATAGCCAGCTGTGTATCTGTCGTGTAAGTGTCGTACTGGATACCACTGTTATCAATGATAACCACTTCACCCGGCTTGACATCACGAATCCACTCGGCACCCACCACTTCAAAGGCACAGGTTTCGCTGGAAACAACGATGGCACCATTTGCCATTTTACCAATAGAAAGCGGACGAAAACCGTTTGGATCAAGAGCTGCAATCAGCTTATCTTCCATCATCAGAAGATAGGCAAAACCACCTTTGACCGTATTGAGCGCTTCCTTAACCTTGCCCATAAAGCTTGGATTATGGCTGCAGCGAATAAGATGAGCCAGAATTTCCGTATCAGATGAAGAAGAGAAAATAGCGCCGTTATGTTCTAATTCTTTCTTCAGGGTTTTCGTATTGGTCAGGTTACCGTTATGTGCCAGACCAAATTCCATATCGTAAAACTTAAAATGGAAAGGCTGGATATTATCAATAGAGGCTTCTCCAGCCGTTGCATAACGGACATGCCCAATAGCAGCCTGACCTGTTAATTTTTCCAAATTAGCTGGATTTTTGAAGACTTCTGAAATTAATCCTGTATCACGATGTCGTATCAATTTGCCAGCATCATTTGTCAGAATGCCAGCACCTTCTTGACCACGGTGTTGCAGACTATGCAGTCCAAAATAAGTGACTTGAGCTGCTTGAGGATGTCCCCAGATACCGAAGACCCCACATTCTTCGTTGAGAGATTTTACTTCGTATGTCATTTTATATACCTTTTGTACTTAAATTCTAGGCATCAATAAATTTACTTGCCAATTTATAAACTTGGTTAATTTCTTTACTTTCTAATTTCCAATTTTTCAACTCAATTTTAACTAAATCTGGAAATTTTTTACTAATGTCTCTTAAAGCATTCCCTACTGATTTTCTAACATATTCGCTTACATCCTCTTTTAAGTCAGCTATTCTTCTGATAGCTTCATTTGGGTTCTCTTTAAAGTATGGTCTATTTGTCCATATTCTTAACCCTTCTGTAACAGCTCTCCTCGTATGGAGATTGCTACTTTTTAACCATTCATCAATAATTGGAAGTGCTTTTTTATATCCTGTTTTCTTACAAAATTCATCAAACGCCTTTGCCAACACTTCTTGAACTCTCCAGTTACTATCTTTAGAAACTTCATCTCTCATAAATATTAAAATTTCTTTATCTTTTGATAAGTATCCGAAAAGGAATACAGCGTACATTCTTACTTGGTAAACATCAGATTGATAAGCTAAAAATGCTAATTTCTTGATATACTCACCATCGTTGGATTTATAATCAGTTAAGGCTCTTTGTTCTTCCTCTTTAAATCCGTGTTCTATAAGTGAAAAATCTTTTTCTAGCCTTGCAACATACTGTTTCATAATATCCCTTCTGCAAATAGGCTATTTCCCAGTAAAGTATTTCACTGCACTTTCAAATAGGCCTTGGTCTTTGTTACCTGGGATGTTTTGGAAGAGGCCATTTTCATAGCGTTCCGAGTGTCCCATCTTACCAATGATTTGACCGTTCTTACTCGTAATCCCTTCAATAGCGTTGAGTGAACCATTTGGATTGTATTTAGAATCCATAGAAGGCTTGCCATCAAAGTCCACGTACTGACTCCAGATTTGACCATTGTCACGCAGTTCCGCAAATTCTTCAGCTGTCACGACAAATTTCCCTTCACCGTGAGAGACTGGAATCGCATGAATATCACCAACCTTAACACCTGCCAACCATGGAGAGTTGGTATTAGCGATACGGGTTTCCACCATCTTAGCCACGTGCTGGTTGGCATCATTGTAGAAGAGGGTTGGGCTTGTCTCACCAACTTCTTCAAAGTCACCATAAGGCAGAAGACCGGATTTGACAAGAGCTTGGAACCCATTACAGATACCGATGATGAGGCCACCCTTTTCAATGAAGCTGTCAATAGCAGAGCGAACTTTTTCATTAAGTAAGATATTGACGATAAACTTAGCCGAACCATCTGGCTCATCTGCTGCTGAGAAACCACCGACAAAGAAGATAATATTGGCTTTAGCAATGTTGTCAACCATGGTGTCAACAGAAGCCTCAATTGCTGCTTCATTAAGAGTCACGAATGGCACCAAGTTGACTTTGGCACCAGCTTGTTCAAAGGCCTTAGCTGAATCGTACTCTGAATTGGAACCAGGGAAAACTGGGATATAAACCAGAGGCTGTGCAATTCTTTCTTTAGATTTAATAACAGCATCAGATACCACAACAGGCACTTCTTCAAGAACTGTTGACTGTTCAAACTCAGTTGGATAAACATCTTCCAACTTGCCTTCAAAGGCTGCAAGCAATTTCGCAGCGGACAAGTTGACACCGTTGACAGTTACTGCAAAGTCTGCCACAGTTTGACCAATTTTCATTGCGTCAGCAATGACTTCATCAGATGTAAAAACAAAACCACCAAGCTGAGCTGTCAAGCTGCTGTCAAGCTCAGCTATTTCTACAGTTGCACCAATACGGTTACCAAAGCTCATAAGTGCTAAACTTTCAAGAACACCACCGTATTTAACAGCTGAGGCTGCTGTTACTTTATGCTTAGTCTGAATAGCTTCAAATTGTGCAAAGTTAGCCTTGATATAATCAAAATCAATGTCTTCTGAAATAGCCTGTCCTGGTATGTAGTAAATATTCTCCCCAGCAGTCTTAAACTCAGGAGAAAGCACCTGGCGACTATCTACTGTTGTCACACCAAAGGCAACCAAGGTTGGCGGTACCGTCAATTCTTCAAAGGTCCCTGACATGGAGTCCTTACCACCGATTGATGGTAGCCCAAGCTGGATTTGTGCCTCGATCGAACCAAGCAGAGCAGCTACTGGCTGACCAAAGCGATCCGCTTGTTTATCCATGCGTTCAAAGTATTCTTGGTAAGAGAAACGCGCACGAGACCAATCAGCACCTGTTGCTACCAAGCGAGCTGTTGCTTCAATAACAGCGTAAGCTGCACCATGATAAGGTGACCACTCCGCAATATAAGGATTGAATCCCTGTGCTATGACAGAAGCCGTTGTTGTTACACCATTTTGTACTGGCAATTTTTGCACAGAGCTTTCAGTAGGTGTGATTTGATAACGACCACCGATTGGATGATTAACTGTCGAACGTCCAACCGAGCTGTCAAAGATGGTTTGCAACCCTTTTTGACTAGCGTGGTTAAGATCAGACAGAACTTTCACTGTGTCTGCTTCAAGTGTTGCTGCTGATGTTGTACGCACCTCAGGAAGGGCAACATCCTTATCCACAACGTTTGCATCAACAACCACACGCACACCATTGGTATCAAGGAAGGCACGTTCCAAGTCAACGATGGTTTCACCCTTCCAAGTCATGACAAGGTTTGGTTTTTCAGTAACAGTCGCGACAACAACTGCATCAATGTTCTCTTTATGACATTCTGCAATAAAGGTGTCCACATCACTTGGACGAACAACAACAGACATGCGTTCTTGCGACTCAGAAATGGCAATTTCGGTACCGTTAAGACCTTGGTATTTTAGTGGCACTTTGTCCAAGTCAATTTCAAGACCATCTGCCAATTCACCAATAGCCACACAGACGCCGCCAGCACCAAAGTCATTTGATTTCTTGATGAGACGAGTGACATTGCCATTGCGGAAAAGACGTTGAATCTTACGTTCTTCAATAGCATTCCCTTTTTGCACTTCAGCACCTGCTGTCTCAACCGATTCAACCGTTTGAACCTTAGATGAGCCTGTAGCACCACCGACACCGTCACGGCCTGTTTTCCCACCAAGAAGGATGACCACATCACCAGCTTCTGGCTTTTTACGCACGACATTTTCTTTTGGTGCTGCACCGACAACAGCACCTAGCTCCATACGCTTAGCAACGAAGCCTGGATGGAAGTACTCTTTGACATAGGTAGTCGCAAGTCCTATTTGGTTCCCGTATGACGAATAGCCGTGCGCCGCCGTTTTAGAGATGACTTGTTGTGGCAATTTACCGGCGCGTGTTTCTGCTATTGGTGCGGTAATATCACCTGCACCTGATATACGCATAGCTTGGTAAACATAAGAACGACCTGACAACGGATCCCGAATAGCACCACCAATACAAGTTGCAGCTCCACCGAAAGGTTCAATTTCCGTTGGGTGATTGTGGGTTTCATTTTTGAACATGAGCAGCCAAGGTTCTTTGATGCCATCTACATCTACCTCAATTTCAACCGAGCAGGCATTGATTTCGTCCGACACTTCCATGTCGTTCAAACGACCATTAGCACGCTCATAACGACCAAAGATTGTCGCCATATCCATAAGCGTCTGTGGCTTTTCAGAACGTCCCAATTCGTCACGCATGGCAATATATTTATCGTAAGTTGCCTGCAATTGTTTTTGGAACTTAGAAGCTGAAAAGTTAATATTTTTCAATTCTGTCTCAAAAGTCGTGTGACGGCAATGGTCAGACCAGTAGGTATCCAAAACTTTCAATTCTGTTTCTGTTGGCACACGCCCAATTGATTTAAAATAATCTTGAATAAAAACAAGATCATCCACTTCCATAGCCAAACCTTGTTCCGTCTTGTAAGCCGCAAAATCTTCAGCTGTATAAGTCTTGAAGAAATCCAAATTTGGAATTGTTTCGTCAGAAGTTGAAAATTCCTGCGGACGAATAGACAAGGTAATATCTTTGAAACGCGAATCAACTGGATTCAAAAGATAATGCTTCACCGCTTCCAACTCAGTTGCATCAATATCCTTATTAACCAAATAAAGCTGGGCAGTATTAACCGTTACGTTGCTGTCACTGCCAAGTAAGAGCAAAGCCTCTTGTGAACTTGCTGCCCGCTGGTCAAACTGACCCGGCAAAGCTTCAATAGCAAAAAAAGCATGGCTGTTAAGATCCGCCTGCACAGTTGCTTCATCTAAAATTGTATCTGTCACCTGCTCAGAAAAGACATGTTTCTGCGCACGCGCAAACAGGCTTTCTTCTAAATTAAAGATATCATAAACCTGCACAATACGTAAAATTTTTAAGGAGGTTAACTGCAAATTATGTGTTAGTTCTTTGACCAGTGACTCCGATTTAATGCTAAAGTTAGCTTTTTTCTCAACAAAAATACGTCTATCCATGTTCAATCCTTACTTAAGTTCTTGCAATTTTTCCCATACCACTTCGTAAACATCTGTTAATTCTCCTAACCCTCTTCGGAAGACATCTTTATCCATGTGATGCCCTTGCGCATCCCAAAGACGACAGTTATCTGGTGAAAACTCATCTGCTAGGATAATTTTACCATCTTTATCAAAACCGAATTCCAATTTAAAATCAATTAATTTAAGTCCGATTTGATGGAACCAATCTGACAAGAGTTTGTTTATCCGACGTGTTTCAGCTTTAATATAGGCAATATCTTCATCGTTAGCAAGCTTTAAAAATTTCACATGTTCATCATTAATGAAGGGATCATCCAACTTATCATTTTTATAATAAAATTCGACAATTGGCTCTTCCAGTTCGATTCCTTCTTCCAACCCAAAACGTTTAGAAAAAGAACCTGCTGTCACATTACGCAGAACAACTTCAATCGGAATAATGCTGACCTTTTTATTCAGTTGTTCTGTTTCTGATATTTTTTCAATGAAATGCGTTGCAACCCCAGCTGCATTTAATTTTCTAAAAATGAGAGATGAGATTTGATTATTAAGAACACCCTTCCCTTTAATCGTCTCTTTACGAGCGCCATTAAGCATTGTCGCTTGGTCTTTGTAACGTGCAACAATGATATTTTCATCATCTGTCAAAAATAAATCTTTAGCTTTTCCCGAATATAATAAATCACTCATCATTTTAATATTCGCCTTTCGTCTTTTTCTGACTTAAGTCTATCATATTGGAAATAGTTTTTCAAGAAAATAACGTACAATAATGATAAACAACAAAAAAAACAACTGGTTTTTTAGTTGTTTTCTTACAATTGATTTCTTATAGAGATAAAATGTTCGCTTTTATCCTTTGTTCAAGTTTTTCTGTACGCAAGCGACGACATCGCTCACATTATTCAAACTATCTATATCTTCGTCTGAAATTTCAATGTTAAATTCATCTTCTACAGTTAGAATAAATTCCATCAAATCCACCGAATCCGCTTTTAAATCATCTTTTAAACTCAATTCTTTAGTGACAACAAAATGTTCACCCTGACTTTCCTGAATAATTTCTATAATTTTTTGATAAATTTCTTGTTCTGTCATTTTACTTCTCCTGAAAATTCTTGTACCGCTTTTCCAACAACATCTGTTTCTAACATTGTACGAATTTGGCGAATCGTGCTGTAAACTGCTTTCGCATCACTCGCCCCATGTGTTTTAACAACAGGTGCCTGCACTCCAAACAAAACAGCACCGCCTACCTCAGAATAATTTAAACTACTCTTCAAAGACTTTAGACTGTCTTTCAGCAACACTGCACCTAGTTTTGCTTTCCAGCCACTATCTAAAATAGATTTTTTAAGCTGGCTCATAATTCCCATGGCGGTTCCCTCCATAGCTTTCAATACTGCATTACCTGTAAACCCATCTGCTACAACAACATCCGCTACATGATCCATTAAATCACGCGCTTCCACATTTCCAATAAAATTCAATGAGGCATCCGACACTAACAAATCATACACTTCCTTACGAAGCGAATCTCCCTTACTGCTTTCAGTTCCGTTATTTAACAGCCCAACACGCGGTTGCTTGACTCCTCGTACATTTTCAGCATAAAATGACCCTAAAATAGCATACTGATGCAAATGATGAGCCGTATTTTCTGCATTAGCTCCCAAGTCCAACATATCAAATCCTTTTCCATCTGTCGTTGGTAATGTGGACATCAAACCCGGACGGTCAATATTCTTGATACGACCGACGATGAAGAATCCAGCAGCCAAAAGCGCTCCAGTATTCCCCGCAGAAAGAATGGCATCAGCTTCTCCAGTCTTTACCGCTTTGGCTGCTAACACCATACTGGCATTTTTCTTCTTACGAATAGCTTTAGTCGGCTCATCATCTGAATTGATTTTTTCATCTGTATGAACAATACGAACCCGCTCAGTTGCCTTTAAATACTGCTTGATTTTTGCTTCATCTCCATAAAGGATGACTTCAACATCCGAAAAATCGTTCAGGGCTTGATTAACCCCCTCTACAATAGATTGTGGGGCATAATCACCACCCATGGCATCAATTGCTATTTTTTTCATTTCGACTCCTTGTTCTTTAAGATTTCTCCCCAGTCTCCCAGAGAATCAATAAATTTTTTGGACTTTAGATGAATCCCAACATATTCTTCATAAATTTGATCAATCACTTTTCGCAATTGTTTTTTCAATTCAGATTTCAAAGAAATTGTCTCCAGTTCACTAAATTGAACAGCCTGAAATTGGTCTAATAAGTAAGGAATATTGGGCTCCAAATGACTCCGTCGCTCGTCCTTGTCGTAATGCTCCGGACATAAAACGCCACTATAAGTAAAAGAAAAATCAAACGGCAGTCCTACTCGATGGCAAAAACAACACTCATGAAAATTCAAAGAAACACCAAAACGCAATAAAATTTGAATTTCAAAAATATTTGTCAAGACTTCATAGTCCAAACCTTGCTCCATCAATTCTAATGTTTTTTGCAAAAAAACAAAGAGAGCAGAATCTATTTCATTATCCTGAATACTGGCATCCGCCAGAGCTACCACATAAGTCGCATAAGCCATTGTAAAAAGATCATGATTGATATGCTGAAAAGTTCTAATTTCTTGATAATCATCAATATAACTTAAACCGTCATCATTTATTTTCATCAAAAAATCTGCCACTACTAGTGGTTGGATAACCGGATTCAACTTAGAATTTCTAGCATGTTTCACGAAAAACATTCGCTTACCCGCTTGCTCTGTGAAAATTTTGACCAACTTATCATTTTCTCGGAAATTACGATTATAGAGAACCAAACCTTTACTTGTGATAGATTTCAGCATATCCCTCCATATATTCCTTAAGTCGCTTCATTGCTTCCTTTATCGTATCCATGCTGGTCGCATAAGAAATACGTACATATCCTTCTCCATACCGCCCAAAAGCAGCACCAGGAATGAAAGCAACTGCTTTTTTATGTGCAAAATCCTTCAAAAAAGCAAAAGAATCTTGATTATAGTCAGCTGGAATTTTAGCAAAAATGTAAAATGCACCATCTGGCTTGATAATCGTAAAGCCCAATTCTGTCATTTTTTCGATAATGTAATCGCGACGCTCAATATATTCCCTTTTCATCGGCTCTGCATCATCTTTACCTACTGTCAATGCTTCCACTCCTGCAAATTGAGCCATCGTGTTTGCAGCTGTTACCAAGTACTGATGACTCTTAATCAACTGAGCAGTAAATGCTGCTGGAGCAAAGGTAAAACCCAAACGCCATCCTGTCATCGCATGCGATTTAGACAAACCATTGATAACAATCGTTTGCTCTGGTAAAAATTCTGCAATAGATACATGTGGCTGCTCGGTATAAGTCAGCTCAGAATACACTTCGTCGCAAACAACAAAGACATCATACTTTTTCAAGACATCGGCTAAATCAGCTATTTGTTCACGAGAATAGGTAATGCCCGTAGGATTAGCTGGGTAATTTAAAATAACAGCTTTTAATTTATCTCCTTGCTCCAAAATCGCTTTTTCCAACATATCAGGTGTTAAAACAAAATCATTTTCTGTCGTATCAATCTCAACAACTTCTGCCCCAATAAGATTAACAATCGGCTCATATCCTGGATAAGCAGGTGCGGGCAAAAGCACCTTATCTCTTTCTTCTAAAATAGCCGTCAACGTAGCAGACAAAGCTTCAGTTGCCCCAATTGTCACTAAAATTTCTGTTTCAGGATCATAAGAAAGATTGTATTTTTCTTTTACAAATTGACTGGCTGCCTGACGCAATTCTAACAGCCCACTCATGCCTGTATAATGACTCTTGTTTGCATCAATTGCCGCTTTTGCAGCTTCTTTTACATGATCTGGAGTTGTAAAATCAGGCTCTCCTAATGTCAAACGAAGAACTCCAGGAATGCTCGAAATAGATTGATCAAATTGCCGAATCAAAGAAACTTCAATTTTATCTAAATTTTTGTTAAAACGTTTCGTCAAATCCATATCTTACCTCCAAAATCTGATAGAACTATTATACTATAAAATCAAAAACTTGTTAAATCAATACTTTAGCGAGAGTATCTCCGCTATTTCTGCAACCTATCTGGACAAAGTCTTTTTTATTATTCAAAAAAAATAGCATAATATTGAGGAAAATTCATCACTTATCGTCTAATTGAAACAAAAGAATCACTCCAGCTATCAGAGTGATTCCTATCTAGATTTCTTATGAAAGAGCCGTTAAAGTTTCAAATAGTGGCGAAAGAGGACGTTTTTCATGAATACGTACGATAGCCTCTGCCAAAAGATGTGCAATCGAAATTTGTTCAATTTTATCAATTAAACGTTCTTCTGGTAAATAAATTGTATCTAATACGATCAATTTTTTAATTGCTGATTTTTGAATATTATCCATAGCAGGACCTGAAAGTACTGGGTGAGTACAGCTTGCATAAACCTCTACCGCCCCTGCCTCAGCAAGCGCATCAGCAGCATGGCAAATTGTCCCAGCCGTATCAATCATATCATCAATCAAGATACAAGTCTTGCCTTCTACCTTACCAATGATATTCATCACTTCACTCGTATTCATCTTATCCACGCTACGTCGCTTATCAATAATCGCAATCGGTGTTTTCAAAAACTCAGCTAATTTACGAGCGCGCGTCACACCACCGTGATCAGGGCTGACAACCACATAGTCAGTACCTGTCATTCCACGACGTTCAAAATAATCCGCAATGAGAGGAGCACCCATGAGATGATCTACTGGAATATCAAAAAATCCTTGAATTTGAGCCGCATGCAAATCAATTGTCAACAAACGATCCACACCTGCCACTTGCAACATATTTGCAACTAATTTTGAAGTGATCGGTTCACGAGCGCGTGCCTTTCGATCTTGACGAGCATAACCATAATAAGGCATGACAACATTGATAGACTCGGCGCTTGCACGTTTCAATGCATCCACCATAATCAAAATTTCCATCAAATTATCATTGACAGGAGAACTCGTTGATTGCAAAATAAAAACATGTTTCCCGCGGATAGATTCTTCAATATTAACCTGAATTTCCCCATCGGAAAATTGACGCACAGTTGACTTTCCAAGCTCTATGCCAATCTCTTGAGCAACACGTTTAGCCAATTCTTGGTTGGACGAAAGAGCAAAGAGCTTTAAATCAGAAAACGACATAATTTCCTCCAGTATGTATTCGTTTCTTTGTAAACCAGTTACAAATATTCTCCAATTAACATTGTAACCCTTTTTAGTTAATTTTTCAATCAAAAATAAAAAACGCATCATGCGCTTTTTATCTCTTTATTCTTTATCCATTAATTTGGATAGATGTAAGTAAATGAGCCTTGTCCTGCAGCAGCTGGATTGAACCAACCACGGTAATTTCCAATAGCTTGATTACCTGCATAGTTTGCTTCAGATACTTGAATACGTGTAGGTGATTCTACAGCTGTCACCACGGCGACATGACCATAACCACCATCATTCCACGAAATGATTGCACCAACTTGAGGTGTTGAACCTGTACGGAAACCAGCCGCAGCTGCACTTGCTGCCCATTGAGCACCATTACCCCAATAATCCCCAGCCCACGGAGCTAATGTTTTCGCTCCCCAAGTACATTGACCAACTGGATAAGTTGAAGCTGAAGAACTATAAGTAGGACGACTAACAGTTGATGTAGTTGATGTAGAACGAGGCGTCACATTTGTTTGAGTTGGAGTAGCTGCTGAAGCGCTATTATTCACCGCTTGCACCTGTGCCTCAAAGTTTGTATTTGCTGAAGAAACGACTGCTTGTGCTTGTGCTGCTTGTTGTGCTTTATAAGCTGCTTCTTGTGCTGCTGCTTCTTCCGCAGCCTTTTGTGCTGCTGCTTTTTGAGCTAACAATGAATTCTTTTCACCTTCAGCAGTTGCTTTTTCTGCAGCAAGATTTAACTGAGCTGCTTTTAATTCAGCTTGTTTAGTAGATAATGTTTTTGCATCATTTTCAAGCGTTTGTTGATTTGCAATAACGGTATTTATCGCTTCATTATTAGCCATTTGTTTTTCAGAAATTGCTTTTTTATCTTGCTTTTGTTGCTCTAACATTTTATTGTTTGCTGAAACAATTTCATTCATCGCAGAAACACGTGAAATGGCTTCTGTGATAGATTTTGAATTTACAATTGTATTGATATAACTTGTAGCCGTACCACTCGTTTGGGCACTACGTGCTTGATTAGCCAATGATTCGTTGCGCGCTACAATATTTTTAGACAAAGCTTCAATTTCAGCTGATAATTTTTTTGACTCAGCTTGGAGTTTATCATTTTCAGCTTTCAATTTTTCTTGTTGAGCTTGGATGGATGAGACTTGACTTTGAATTTGATCTACCTGAGCTTGAGCTGATTTTTGTTGATCAGTCAAACTATTAATTTTGCTATCTTGTGCGGCGATTTTATCATCAGTGGAATCTGCATGTACATTTACAAGAGATGCTCCTTGTGCAAGAACCATTGTACTTAATAAGATTGACGTAAGTAATTTTTTCTTCATAAACAATTATACTCCTATTCGATAAGACATTTATAAGTATAACAAAAAAAGGCATTGAGTATGTTACGCCTTTATTACATTTCTATTTCCAATTTATCATAAATTTTTATCATAAATATATCTTTTCCAAAATTGGTCGAATCAATAAAAAGAATAGTAAATTGAACACCATCGTCGGAGCCATTGTATAAACGACAAAATCTGTAAAAGACATTCGAGTCAACTGAGTAACATTTGCCAAAGCAAACGTAGCTATTTCAAAGAAAAATACCAAAATAGCAACTGACAAAAAGCGACTAACTCGATTAGTCATCAAAACAGAATTGTATTTACTAACAACAATCCCACTTAAAGGCAATAATAATGTCGAAAGACCAATAATATGAAAATAATAAGCGTCATACAATAGACCGATTAACAATAAAATAACAAAATTAATATTTTCCGAGAAATCTATAGAAACGTACAAAATTAAAATAAGTAAAAGATGACTGAGTAAGTGAATATCATTCGAAAAAAGATTAGTCAAAAGATTTGAAAGATGACCATCTATTAACATCACAACAAATAAAACCAAAAAAGGTAAAACGTAGTTTTTAAAAAATTTCATATCAATTTCCTACCAATGTTACCACACGAATATCTGACAAATCTGCACTCGGTTTTACAAATACCTCTTTTGTTAAATGATCAGATTTTTCAGTAACAGAAAGAACTGTTCCGACTGGAATATTGGGAATGTTATACGTTCCTAAACCGCTTGTCACAACTTTCTCACCTTTTTTAATTGTATCCGAACTGTTTAACTGACTGATAATGAAAGCAGATTTTTCTTTACTGTAGCCAACAATCACTCCATAAATAGTGCTTGTCTCCGTTTGAATTCTTACTGAAATATTGTCAACATTTTTATTGTTTGTTAAAAGATTTACTCGACTAGAATGAGCAGCAACATCTTTCACACTACCAATCAAGCCACCATTTGCCACTGCTAACATTGTATTTTGAATCCCATTTTGACGACCAGCATTGACAGTTAATTCAGATAACCAAGAAACAGGCATACGCGTGATAACATCAGATGAAACCGTCTTTTTTGACTCATAGATATTTTTCATTTCTAATAGTTGTCTTAATTGAGCATTTTCATCTTTTAATGAATCTAAATCAGCCGATTGTTCTTCTACTTTAAATAAAGTCTTTTTTAATTGCTTATTTTCCTTATATGTTCGCGATAAATCAGTCAAATCTGATTTAACATCCGCTAAAAAACTAAATGGTTTTGAAACAATATTATCCAAAATAGAAACAACATTAGAAACTTCATTCACCACACCTAAAGAACGAGTAGTAACCAAAAGTACAGAAGTTATTATTATCAAAACAGCAGTCATAATAAGAAATTTGGATTTTTTCATATGATTCACTCTACTCCAAAATAGATACAATATCTATCACACAAGATTCACAGATAACAGAAAAGGAGATAGCTATCGCTACACTCCTTAAATACGGAGAATGGGGGATTCGAACCCCCGCGCCAGTTACCCGACCTAACGATTTAGCAAACCGTCCTCTTCAGCCTCTTGAGTAATTCTCCAAAAATATTATGGGCACGAGTGGACTCGAACCACCGACCTCA
>NZ_KV815647.1:0-662 GCF_001814295.1 Streptococcus sp. HMSC067A03
CATGCACCCTAGAGGAGTCGAACCTCTAACCGCCTGATTCGTAGTCAGGTACTCTATCCAGTTGAGCTAAGGGTGCTCTTTCCTATGCCGAGGACCGGAATCGAACCGGTACGATTGCTTCCAATCGCAGGATTTTAAGTCCTGTGCGTCTGCCAGTTCCGCCACCCCGGCTCCCTCAAGCGAACGACGGGGTTCGAACCCGCGACCCCCACCTTGGCAAGGTGATGTTCTACCACTGAACTACGTTCGCATCCTTTTCTTCTTATGCCGGCTACATGACTTGAACACGCGACCCTCTGATTACAAATCAGATGCTCTACCAACTGAGCTAAGCCGGCTTATCTTCTATGCGGGTGAAGGGACTTGAACCCCCACGCCGTTAAGCGCCAGATCCTAAATCTGGTGCGTCTGCCAATTCCGCCACACCCGCCTGTGACTATGACCCGTACTGGGCTCGAACCAGTGACCCTTTGATTAAAAGTCAAATGCTCTACCAACTGAGCTAACGAGTCTCTCTAATGTATCTCTATACACTAAAACGGTCCCGACGGGAATCGAACCCGCGATCTTCGCCGTGACAGGGCGACGTGATAACCGCTACACTACGGGACCTATTCTTTCTAGAATGATGGGAGTTAACGGGATCGAACCGCTGACCCTCT
>NZ_KV815648.1:0-122006 GCF_001814295.1 Streptococcus sp. HMSC067A03
CGGAGCACCAATATTCAGCACGTTCTACAATCTTTATAGGGTCTGATACTCCGCTAAATTCTTTAACATATCGATCATATTTAGCTGAATTATATTCTACTATCCAGCCTTGCTGTAACATTAATCTTGCCATATATCGTCCAGCGAAAACTGATTTTCCCGCACGTGTCCTTGCTATAATTGAAAAATGTGGTGAAATATCACTGTGCCAAATCAGATTTTTAGCCAATCTAATAGCATGTTTATCTTCACTGATAAACTCTTTTAACGAATCAGTATCATCTTTTGCTATCAATCGTTGTGAGGTCAGAGTATCTTCAAAATAGAATAATATAAAGCTATCACCTTCAGTTAATTCAGAACTGACAACAGCGTATTTTTGAAACTTACCTGAAAGGATTCCAGAAACCCGTTGCTCAAATTTTTCGCGATCAGCTCGTTCCCAGTTGGCTATATTTTCAATGGCAATATAGCCCTCAGATAGATCAGGATTAATCCAAACATGCACATCAGGCATTTCATCGCCAAAACGTGTTGAATTCGATAGTTTGAGTACATCTGTAATTTGTTTATCGTTAAACAATCGCTTTAGTTTTTTTGCTAGCTTTTGGGATTGAATAGACATGGAAGGTATAGAAATTGTTGATACTTCTTCACGTTTAAGATATGTATAGATAGATAAAGCGATTAATAACAGAGTGCAAGTCAAAAAGAATAATGATGGCTTCTCAAAGAATTTTGAAATAAAAAGATGAGAATTCAGAGCTAGTATACAAACAAGATAACACATAACAGAAAACATCAAAGTTATCAAAGAAAATTGATAACCTTGAAATTTACTGTTTGATTGTCGTTTGATTCTTCTGTATTTACGCATTACGTTGAACCACGCTAACAGAATCAGCCGCATACCAACCAATGCCGTTATTGGTTGCACCACCGCGGACATTGCGGAATTGAAGAACAGTACCAAATTTTACTTCCACTTGATTCGGTGCTTTAATTGTGTATTCTAAATCATTGTTAGTATCAACTACTGAATACTTAAATTTATTACCTACTTCTTCAATAGAACCAGTAGAAAGAACATTGAGAACAGGGACAACATCGGTTGTGTATTCGTTACCAGTCTTTTCACTGACCATTACCTTGGGTTGCGTTTTTTGCTTGAGAACTTCTTCTAAATTTTTAATCCAATTTGTTTTAGCCATTTTCCTCACCCCCTTTCATTTGTGCTTGTTCTAAAACTGCTATTAAAGAATAAAACAAATATGTATCATAATTTTGTAAATAATTAACCAAGAAATGCCACTTGGAAGGCAGATTATCAGTTAGATACTGACATTTGACATAATTGTTATAATCTACTAATATAGCCTGATGCAATCGATACAATTTTTCGAAATATTGAAATTCATTGTAATTAGATTTAGTTTGAATCCATATTACAAATTTTGTAACTTTATTATTCATAACTTTAGTATGGAATGCCTTTCTTTTTTATTTATTAGACGATTTTCTCGTTTAATATGTTTTAATTATATAACACGAATTGCGTTTTTGCAGTTTAATTGATATAATATTAAAAAGGATAAAGCGCCTATATAATAAAGATTTATCTATGATTTGTGTTGCGTTTTTTCTTTTATTTTTTAAAAAAATAAAATGCGTTTTTCAAGGAGGAAATATGATAAAAAAATATACAAATGATGATTTAATAAAAATATTTAAAAAATTAACTGGTATTACGGTCCATAAATCAACTGTAAATAGGTGGATAAAAAACATATCTAAGAATAAAGTTGAAACAAGAGGACGAAAACAATATATTAACGAAGATCTATTTTATCAAGTTCTTATAAAGAATATTGAAAGGAAAACAAACATAATATTAGACATTGATTCTATAAATGAGTTGAAGAAAGATGATTATTTTATTCCACCAGAGATACAGAAGGCAAAAGATAGTAATATAAAGCGCTATAATCAATTATACGAAGAAGATATTAAGAATTTTTTGGGATGGAAAAATAATCCTTTATCTAATAGTGAAAAGCGTTACTTGAAGTTGAATGATTCGGTCCTAAATGATGTGGAAGAACAGTTTAATAATTATGTTAGACAGAATTTTGATGAATTTCTATTTCAAATGAAAATAGCATTTATGCAACAAATAGATTCCTTTGAACTATTAAGCGAGAATCGAAAAAAGTTAAAATCTGATGTGTATGAATATTGTGTAAGCAATACGGAAAATAGGGTTTCACAGAGATTAATTGAGTTATGTGACAATAATTTTGAAACTGGTAAGAAAGAATACGAGAAAGAGATTAACGATATTAAAAACAATTTGTTTAATCGTTCTGAAGTATATTTTAATAAAACACCAAGAGAAATTTATTTAAAAAAAGAACTTGAAGCTAAGAAGTTAGAGTTGCAAGTTAAATGTTTATTTGCTAACTATACAAAATTAACTAAGAAAAAGTTTTATGAAGATGAGTTGGAAAAAGATTTAAAAAAACGATTAAGCCTTATATCTGATGATATCACTGGTGATAAGTTAAATGAGCTTAATGAACAGCTAAATGATTATTCATATTATATATATTAGAGAAGTAAAAAGTATCTCTATCTAATCATAGTCAAAAGATAGTAACATAAATTACTTTATTCAAAAAGATAATTTAGAGACAATGAACATAAAAATATATTCAATATAAAAAATCCGATAAGTTCACATAAAAACTTATCGGATTTTAATTCATCTTCATTAATTAAGTCATTATAAAAGTAAGGAATAAATAAAAAATTAAGATTTTCCTTTGTCTTTTACAGTTTCTATAAGAATTTGAAAGGCAGTTAATAGTTGTTTTTGTTCAGATGAGGGTAATTCAAGCAAATCATCAACTAATGTTTGAAGTTCTTTATTTTCTGTATTAACCTGACTTTCGAAAAATTCTACCGTATTAGAATCTAATGCAGTCAAAATTTTCTCAAGCGTATCTATTTTGATGTTAGAGCCTTTCGTTTCTAAATTTGAAATATAATCCGTTCCAACATCTGCTTTTTCACTTAAAGCTTGCTGACTCATTGATTTGATTTTTCGTAAAGTTCGTACTCTTTTTCCTATGTACTGCCGTAAATAAAATTTTGTCATAATGATAACCTCGTATATAAAATATGATACAGAGTTTACAAGTACAAAATAACCAGTATACAAGCTAAAAATATCTAATATATTGCCTGTAGACTAATTTTGTGTTAAAATAGTTCTAAACAAGTGCTAAATACTTGACAAAAACGCTTGTTATACTACATATAACAAGGCTTGACTTTGTAGTCAAGCCTTCCTAAAAGTTAAAAAACAGGAGGAACTATGGGAAACAAGGTTATTAAAGGTACAGCAACAGGGGCTATAGCACTAGCCGCGTTTGGTGTAGCTAGTGGGGCAACTGTTCAGGCAGAAGAATTGACCAAACCGTCAACTACTCTGTCTTCTGATGTAACAGCACCCAAGGCGCACAATATTAAAGTCTTAGAGGGTGTTCTATTGACAAAGGATGGTGCTGCGGTCACCACCACCCCAACAGAGAAGACGGTTGAGGAAGCGCACAGTGTCAAACAACAAGCGGATCAAGCGGTGACCGACCAAGCCGGGAAAGTAGCTGAAAGTGCTCAAATTGAAGCGAACAGCCAAAAGGCTGTTGAAGATGCTACCGCAAAAGTAGCCGAAGCGGAAAAGAATAAGGCTGCCGCTACACCAGATGCGATTGCCCAAGCGGAAAAAGGCGTAACTGATACGCAAAAAGAGATTGCACAAAATCAAAAAGCAAGTGATACCGCAGCTAATGCCACACAAAAAGCGACTGACGCGGCTACTACCCAAAAACAAGCGGTAGAACAAGCCCAAAAAGGGGTAGAAGCTGGACAAAAAGCAGTTGATACGGCTAAAAAAGGTGTCGATACCGCCAAAGCAGCGCTCGATGGCACCGGGGAACAAAAAGCTCTTGATGAACAAAAAGCAGCCAATAAAAGCTTAGAAGATGCCAAAAAGGCAGAAAGCGATGCTACTCAAAAATTGGCAGCCGCTAAAAAGGCAGATGCCGAACGTCATGCCCAAATCAAGGACTTGAAAAACCAAGCAACCACTCAAAGCAAAACGGCAACCGACACCGCAACCGATGCTGCTGCGAAAAAGGCAGCCGATAGCGCAGCTAAAGCGGACGTTAGCACCGCTAAAAAGGCAGTAGAAACAGCTCAGGCAGCCCTTGACGGGACGGGTGCCCAAAAGGTCTTGGATGAACAAAAAGCCGCTGAGAAGGCTCTTTCTGACGCCAAAACCAAAGAAGTGGAAGCCGCTCAAAAATTGGACGAAGCCAAGAAAGCAGACGCCGATCGTGATGCCAAAATCAAAGACTTAACCACAAAAGAAGCAGAACAAGCTGTAGCTAAAACGGACGCCGAAAATGCCCTTGCGGAAGCCAAGAAAAATGCCGAAGCCAAGAAAGCAGCCAAAGAAGCAGCCGAAGCCAAACGTGATGCTTTACAGAAAGAATTGGATGCTAAGAAGAAGTTATCGACGATCACCGTACCACAATATGTGATTGATGCTTATAAGAAGTATTTGGATTCTGATCAAAACGAATCTGATAAAGAGGTTCTTGAAGCGGCATTTGGTCGATGGATGGAAGATCCAGATCCACGTTATAGTGACCCACAATACAATGGAAATGTACCAATTGATACATCAACAGTTGATCCAGCACACCTAACTCGTGAACAAGCAAAAGCTTTGACACAATATTATGCACATATCGTAACTAATCTTCGTCGTCAATTCTGGAGTGAAAAAGCTAGAACTTACACAACAGAAGCTGCCATTGATTATGTACAAAAGGTTGCCGAAGCTTACGCAAAAGAAAACAAACCATGGTCATCTGGTCACAGCCATACAGCACTGGCTGCTGGTGAAACAGCTTCATCAAAACTAACATGGGGTAGCGAAAACATCAGTTCTATGTCTTCTCGCACCACGACCATGACTGAAATGTATCGTTACATTCTTAGCTCAATTATGCAAATGTTAGTAAACGACTATCATAGCGATTATGGTCATACTAAAAATATGCTTCGTTTTGGTGATTACGATGATGTCATCGGTGTCGCATCCAGTGTGACCCCAAACGGACTTGGTCGCATGCACTATGTGGGATTCAGTGATAAATATGCCGGTCAAGCCCTACCAGACCCATATGACACAACGCAATTGGAAAAAGACTTGGCTCAAGCCGAAAGTGATTTTCAAGCAGCACTCACAGCCTTCAATGAAGCCAATGGGGTTCTGACTGCTAAACAAGCTGCTTTTGATGCAGCTCATCAAGCGCTGAGCACGACACAAAGCGAATTGGCTACTGTACGCAACCAAGCGCTCCAAACACCTAGCGCTGAAATGGCACACCGTGCAGCCGTTGCAACGCGTACTAGCGCAGAAACCCGCAAAGCGAGTGCAGACAAAGCGGTTACCAACCTCAACGCATCAATTCAAGAAAAACAAGTTGCATTGCAAAAAGCGCAAGCGGTCTTAGCTGCTAAAGAAGAAGCGGCTCAAAAGGCTGCGACCGCCCTTCGTGAAGCAGAAAGCAAAGCAATGGAAGCGCAACAGATGCTCAACGCTACCAAAGCCAAATTGGCAGCACTCACCGGGGTGAAAGACGCTACACCAGCGGCTAATGAAGCCTTAGAAAAAGCAACGACTGCTCGCAAGGATGCACAAGCTCGTAAAGATGCGGCAGACAAAGCGGTTGCCAACTTGAACGCATCTATCAAAGAAAAACAAGCGGCACTTCGTACCGCAGAACAAGCCTTGACGGCAGCTGAAAACAACTTAGCAACCCTGAAAGCAAGCAAAGCGAGTGAAGATGCCAAATTGGTAGCCGCTGAACAAGCGGTGGCAGCTGCGAAGAACATGGAAGCTAAATTGGTGGCGGAAGCGAGAGCGCTTGAAAGTAAGTTGAACGATCAACAAAACTTGCTGGCCATGTATAAGAATGCGGATAAGTTGCTTGGTGAAGCGGTATCAAAACAATTGGAAGCAAGTGCGAAACATAAGGAAGCCGTTGCTAAAGTGAATGTAGAGCGTGGTAAACTGGCAGAACTGTTGAAAGACCAACGGGATGCAAATAGCCAGTATGAGGCGGTGAAAAAGGCTTATGAGGAGTGGGTTGCTTCTAAGAAAACAGCAGAAGAAAAAGCACAAGCTCTTTCAATGCGTCAAGCTGTTAAACCAATGACCACAAGCAAAAAGATTCGCCCAACCATTCACTCAAGCTATATTTATAGCCGAGCTGACAAACAACTCCCACAAACTGGAGAAAAAGGTTCATGGCTGGCATTGATAGGTATGGGAATCTTAGCAAGTCTTAGCTTTGGTGTACGTAGAAAACAGGGAAGAAGAGGATAAGGGAGTATATGAAAAAAATTGTAAAAGTAATCTGTTTAGCTTTATCTGTAGTAACGATATTGAGTGCTTGCTCCACGATACAAAAACAATCAGAAACTGCTCAAAAGACAGAAAAATCAGCAACAAATGAATTTAAAAAACCAGTTGGTATTTATGAACATTTTAAGACAGCAAAAAATGAATTATGGTATGATGTTTTAAAAGTAGATAAAAATGCAGAAATATCTGCTATTTGGTTGGTGAATAAAGGTAAGGTTAAAATTTACTCCGTACCAAGGAGTTTAAAACTTGGAGATATCAGCAAAATGTCTGACAAAGAAATCTTAAAACAGCTTCCAAAATGGTATGAACAAGTCAAACAAGATTGGATTACATCTTTAAAGGGAACTACTAATCCTGATGGGCAAGCTTCACTTGCAACAGCGCAGAAATATATTGGTAAGGATGCAATGAATCAAGATTTGAAAGTAAACATTAAGACAGATGCTTCTGGTAATGAAACTATTAGTAAAGAATTTGAATATGTAAGGTCTGACTATTGGCATGCATTGCCACGAGACACTCCACTTGATTTACGTGGTTATCATAGGTTTAATAGTGTCGGAAAGGCAACTATCTTTGATAGTCAATATATTACTTTTTATACATATGACTCTAACAGTGGGAAATCGTCAACTCATTTAATTACAAGAACGTCTGGTCATATTGTTATGGATTCTCCTAATACAAAAGGAGTTAAAGTAGACTAGATAAAAAGCAAGAATCGTCATTGATTCTTGCTTTTTTAAATTTTGAAGTTGCCACAGAACTATATGGTAATAACTAAAAATTGCCCGTATTCATTTTTGTGCAGTTGAGAATTTTTAATATATCATTGTAGCCTATGATGTTAAACAATTATTTCTTAAATTTCTATCAATATTTTACAAAGTAGTTCTTCTAATTTTCCTAAATCTCCATAGACTGTTCCATCCATATAAAGGTTGTAAACTTCATCATCTTGTTCCACTCGTATTTGTGCAGAATACCCTTTTGATAGTGCTAAGGAACGAATGACTTCTCGTTGAGTTCGTCCATTCCCTTCTCGAAAAGGATGAAAGTAATTAAGATTATCAAGAATTTTTGCTAATTGTTTAATAATCTCATCTTTTGAATTAGCAGTTTGATAATAGGTATGAATAAGGTGGTTTATATAGGCTTTAGCAGTACTAAAAGATTGTATTGGCATAAAAGGATTACCACTTTTCGAGATATTCACCTTGCGATATTGTCCCGCCCAAGCATAGACATCTTGAAACAAATATTTATGAATGGCTAAAATATCACTAATAGAACAGACTTCAATAGGTTTCAAGCGCAAGTCTGCAAGCCTTCTAGTAACGAATAAATGCTCATTCCGATAGGCTTCTTCAACGTTTGTGATATTTTGTTTGTTGATTAAGACTGTAGAATTTGGATAGGTATATTGGTGATTAGGGTCAATGTACTCATAGCCTTCGTATTGATTTTTAACCAATATTCAATTCCTTTCGTCTGTTGATAACATAAGTTTTTAAATCAATCACATCTTGAACGGTAGGTTCATAATTTTCAATCATTGATGACCCAATAGCATACCAGACGGTATCAAAATCTGAAAAGTTATCAAAGGGAATCCCTAAAATTGTTAATTTATCTTTATTTACATCAAGAGTCACGGTAAACCTCCTTGTATAGTGCTACTATTATTATATCATAAATTCGGTATGCTCACATTAAGGAATAGAGATTCCTTTCTTTTTATAATAAACAAGAAAAAACAGTAAACCTTTCGATTTGCTGCTCTTCTACATAATTTATTAGCTATTTCATTTTCTTAACTGTTGTAAAATATCTCTGCAATCCCAATAATATAACAATGCCATCAACTATAGGTATAACATACCAAATACTTTGTGCTCCAAATATGTGCGGAAGGAAAATCATAGTTGGAATAAATAAAATCACTTGCCTTAACATAACTAGAATACCAGCTGTTTTACCATCTCCAATCGCTTGGAAAAATGTCATAATCATAATCATTATCCCATAAACAATGAAAATACTATACATTATACGAAAGTTTGGAACCGCTAAAAGTAGTGTTTCATCAGACAATCCAAATAAATTAAGAATCTGTTTAGCAAATCCTTCTGCTGGTATCCAAAAACAAGCTGCCAATACGATTGAACTAATAGTAAAAACATTAAATATTTTTTTCACCCTATTATATTGCTTCGCTCCGAAATTGGCACCAATAGCGGGTTGTAATCCTTGACTCATTCCCCATAGCGGAATGAAAGAAAAAGCTTGTATTCTTAATGATACTGCCATAATGGCTGCTGAAGTTTCTCCTCCATATCGAAATGCCTGACTATAAAGAAAGCTCTGTTGAATAATAGTAAGCACCTGCATAAGCATAGCAGAAACTCCTACCGAAAACATCTCTCCTGTTATTTCCTTTTCTTTTCTCATCAAACCAATTTTTACAGTTTCACTTTTTTTCTTAAAATACCAAAGCGTAAATACTGCTTGAATAAATTGTGCTGTTACTGTAGCAATAGCAGCTCCCTCGACTCCATGTTCTTTAAACATTATCATTAAAACCGGATCTAATACTATATTTATTCCTGCTCCCAATGACATAATTAACATGGCTCGTTTCATTAACCCTTCACCACGCATTACCATATTAGCTGCCTGTGCAAAATTCACAAATAGGGATCCAAGAAAAATAATTCGTAAATAACGAGTAGAAAGATCTAAAAGTTCTCCCTTAGCTCCAAATACCATAAGAAGCTGTCCGCAAAATAAAATACCTAATATTGTAACTATTGTTGACAATAACAAAACCCAAAAGCAAAGATTCCCCATAACTTTGTCAATGGTTCTTTGATTTCCTTCTCCAATTGCTCTGGAAAGTAGAGATGCCGACCCTACACCAATCAAAGTAGCAATCCCAGTATTGATGTAGGTAAATGGGGTAGCAATGCCTACTGCCGTCATGGCTTTTTCACCAAGTATTTGACCCGCAAAAATACCATCCATTAGCGGATATAAGCCAATAACAATCATTCCTAATATCGCAGGTAATGATAGCTTAATTAATATTTGTAATGGCTGCTCTGTTAACAGCTCTTTACTATTTTTATTCATACAATTACACCTCTTCTCTGTTTTCTATTAGAACGTCAATTATCATTTTTTTAAGAATGTGACGTTGTGAAATTAAATGTTCCCTGATTCCTAATGTCTCACAACCTAAAATGAAAGTATTAACCAAATCATTGAGTAGACTCCAAGATTCTTTAGAAATCTTCAAACATCCGTTTTCCTCTAACATTTGCTCAAAATCCCTTATATTACTATCCCTTATATCTTTATAAAGTTGTTGTAAGGTTTCATCTTCCTGCATCGACTGCAAGAACATAACATATATTGGAACAAATGTATTGCTGGAAAGTGCCTTATCAACAATTAGTTCAGCTAACACCTCTATACCTAAAGGTTTTGGAATTTCAGATATCTTTTTTTTAATAATATCTTCCCTATATTTACAACCTCGGATCATCATGTCGTAAAGAATTTCAGATGTACTTTTATAATGATGATACAATCCTCCTGCGGATAGTCCGGTAGCTTGTACTAAATCATGCATACTTGTGTTTTTATATCCCTTTATTGTAAAAACTTCCAATGCAATATTCTGTATTTCTAATTTTCTTTCATTTGCTGTTAGCCGTTCTCTTTTCATTTATCCTCCTTACCGATATACATGTCGGTAGGTATATCTTAACATTAACTAACCAAAATTGTCAATATCTCAAATAGGCAAGCTCTAATATAATATTTCCCCATAAAGAAAGGTTAAGCGTCTTTATATAATAACTAAGATTTAGAAATTCCAATGTTTCATTTGAATTTTAGGCAAAAGTTTCTTTTTTGAAAAGCAATATTTTCACCCCTAACTACAAATTTATCATCACTAATTAAAACTCCATCCTGCATTACATAAACCTTATCACAAATATATTTTAAATAACAAACCCTATGATATTTAGAAAACATGATTTATCGTATATCAAAAATAAAAAACACTTCATTTAACTGTTGAATAGATTGTTTCCTTATTAACCTATGAAGATATTTTAGATTTTGTAGAAAATCATTGATACAAAAAGCAAGTGACTGTTAGAAAATCACTTGCTTTGTTTTTTAAACAATAATGGTGTGAATTTTGGTATTTAGCAGCTCAATTCGTGTATTTGTGGGGTAAAATTCACACCATTCAAATCAAATTAGTTAAAATTAGATGAAAATTCGCTTTCTGTAAATAGGGGAAAGCGCTGATTTTAAAGGGTTTTGAAATTTATTAAAACTAACTCTGTTCAAACCAGGTCTTAAGAAAGCTCGTAAAGCTTCACAATTCTCAAAACGTTAAGAACGGCTTTACAGCAACGATTACAAACACCCAATGTTTACCTCATTGGGTGTTTTTTAGTGCATTTTTTGAGAAACTCACCTCAACTATTATTTCAATGTATTAGAGTTAGTCTAAAATGAAGAGACTGAACTGTTTGCTCAGTCTCTTTTGTGATAGTTAGTTTTCAGTTTTCTCTGACGATATGTATTGATCAATTGAGGTGTGAACGAGGGTTAAAAATTTTTCTTTGAAGATTTGTGGTGGGAGTGGATTTTCTTGGGTTATCCACACTTCAATGTTGGCAATCACATAATGAACCAGTAGGGAGATGATAAAGTCATCTGGTAAATCAATAAGTGATTGATTCGGTTTGATATTTTCAAGCGCCCATTTTGTGTAAATCTTTTTTAAATAATTGGTCCAATGAGGGTCCATTGAGCTAGAATACAGCATCTTTAGCCATTTTCTATTTTCATAAAGGATAGGAAAAATTTTATCTGCAATGAAAAGAAAGGGGTCTTTATTTGTCAATGTACTATATTCTAAAATGTCTCGTAAACAGGTTTATCGATACTATCATGAATAAATGCAATGATATCATCAATATTGTGAAAATGATGTTTGTAGATTGCTTGACGTGAAATACCAGCTTTCTTGGCGAGCTCGCTCATCGAAAGATTAGTTTCATCAGGATTTAGCATCGCTAAATCGTAGAAGGCGTCTAAAATTTTTTGTTTATTACCTTTCACCATATGAAAATACCTCTTATTTCTTTTTTAGTATAAAGAAAATAGAAAAAGATTTCAATAAAAAACTGTGGAATTGTTAGAATAATTTTATAGCATTTAATAAATACAAAATATTTAATATCTGTTTATACAATGTGAAAGATAGTTGATATTTATAAACGATGTCGTAAAAGCTAAGCAAAAAGATTGATAAAATAGTTTAATTATGATGTAATAGCAAATGTGCAATTTTTAGCCCATGAGCATCCTACTGTTATGAAAATCTTAATAGCTATGTGATATTTTACATGGAGAATAGATTAAAATCATAAAAACTATATGCTAAAATATTGACGGTATAAATTTAAAGCGGTACAATATTAGTGTATAGTAGGGGGTGGCTGTCTTATTTTAGCTAGGCGTTTTTATTTGTGTCATTCTGTTATAAGGAGGAAAACGTGAAAAAAATAAAGGTAATGGTCGTTTTTGGTACAAGACCTGAAGCTATCAAGATGGCTCCACTTATTCTTCAATTGAAAAAACAATCAGAGAAATTTGAAACTATGACAGTTGTGACTGCACAACATCGACAAATGTTAGATCAAGTATTACAAACATTTAATATTGAACCAGATATTGATTTGAATATCATGGGAAAGCAGCAAACATTAACGGATATTACTGTAAAAATTTTGGCTAAGTTGGATAAACTTGTAAAAGAAATGAAGCCGGACATCATTTTGGTTCATGGCGATACAACGACAACATTTGCTGCAAACTTGGCAGCCTTTTATAACCAAGTTCGAATTGGGCATGTAGAAGCTGGTTTGAGGACCTGGGAGAAGTATTCTCCATTTCCAGAAGAAATGAATCGCCAAATGACAGATGCAGTAACAGATCTTTATTTTGCTCCAACGATGCAAAGTAAAGTCAATCTCATTAAGGAAAACCATGATGAGAAAAACATATTTGTTACAGGGAATACAGCGATTGATGCTTTGAAATTAACTGTTCAAGAGCATTATCATCATGATATTTTAGCACAAATAGCGCCAAATCGTCGTCTCATTCTCGTTACTATGCACCGTCGTGAAAATCAAGGAGAACCAATGCGTTGTGTATTTAGTACTTTGCGGCAAGTGGTTGAAGCATATGATGATGTTGAGGTCGTCTATCCTGTTCATTTAAGCCCAGCTGTACAAGAAGTTGCATAGGCAATTTTGAGTAATCATCCTCAGATTCATTTGATTGAACCGTTAGATGTTGTGGATTTTCATAATATTGCAGCAAGAAGTTATTTCATTATGTCTGATTCTGGCGGTGTCCAAGAAGAAGCACCGTCTTTAGGAAAACCAGTACTTGTGTTGCGTGATACAACAGAGAGACCAGAGGGGGTGAGTGCTGGGACATTGAAGTTAGTTGGAACAGAAAGTAAGAATATTCACGAGGCCATAGAGACGTTATTGACAGACGAGATCGTTTATCGTCAAATGTCTCAGGCTAGCAATCCATACGGTGATGGTAGAGCTTCTGAGCAGATTGTAGAAGCGATTGCGTATTACTTTGGTCGTGCAGAAAGACCAGAAAATTTTGTGATAGGAGAATAAGATGTATCGAAAAAGAGAACTGGAATGGACAATTGCTTTACTTATCTTGATTATCTTGGCAATTGTTAGTTATAGTTTCTATTTTGCGAGCAGTATTTTAAATATTGAAATTATTTTGATAGTTCTTGCGGTTTTGAGTGTATTTCTTTTACCAGATATGCTGCTCACTTGGTTACTGATCTTTAGCAGTGTATTGGCAACAATTTTTTTGGTTGCAGGTGTTGTGTATATACCAACAAATCAATGTTTTCTACTATTGATTACCTTTCCGCTTATTTTAAGCATATCACAACAAGTCAATGTTCACCGACGAACCTATCTTTCTATTGTCAAGGATCATACTGAGCAAGTAAGGGAAATGTATCAACATCATTTACAAGCTATTCAAGATGGGCGAGAAGAAAGTTTACAAGCTTTATTAGTTCATTGGGCACATAATGATTATTTTCAACAAATTTATCCTAAAGAATTTCGTTGGATGTTGGTGCGGATTTATGTGACTTTAAAGAAATGTATGCAGGGAACAGGTGCTGTTTATTATCTTTCAAATGGGAATTTTCTCATTTTATGTTCGGGAGAAGGGCAATCTCCAGCAGAGATATTCCATCACAATATGCTTGCTAAATTGTCTTTGCTTCGCTTTAAAACCAGTAAAAGTGTGCACGAAGTGCAGTATAAATCAGGCTATCTGTTGATTGATTCAGAAAATTGTGAAAAGTTTTTAAACTTTGATGATTTTGTTAAAAATCTGGACAGACAACTTGAAACAGACATTATTGTAGAATATTAGGAGGAAATTTGTGACAATCACCAATATTTTTTTCGGGGTAGCATTAGCAATTAGTATCTTTTTTACTTTATGCTTCGTTGTATTATTTATTTGCTATTTAGTCATTTACAATAGAGTAAATAAAAACTTTAAGGCGGTGAACCATGATTAGTCAGTTGATTATGATTATAACCTTGGTATCCATTTGGTTGTCCTTAATTTGGAGTCTAGTAACCTTGAGTTCTGGTGTTCATTTTTGGTTGAAACATAGTGATTTTAAAGTAGATGTTAGTCCTTTAAAGTATTATCCAAAGGTCACAATCGTCGTACCAGCTCATAATGAAGATGTGGTCATTGCGCAAACCGCAAGGGCTATTTTGGATATGAATTATCCTCATGATAAAGTTGAATTGCTTTTATTTGCAGATAATTGTGAAGATGATACTTATCAAGAAATGTTAAACGTAAAGGCGATGTCAGAGTACGCTACAAGAGATATTACC
Organism: Streptococcus sp. HMSC067A03; assembly: GCF_001814295.1. Classification (NCBI taxonomy): domain Bacteria; kingdom Bacillati; phylum Bacillota; class Bacilli; order Lactobacillales; family Streptococcaceae; genus Streptococcus; species Streptococcus sp. HMSC067A03. The sequence continues at coordinate 14,509 of NZ_KV815648.1, forward strand.
ATTACCGATCGAAAAGGGACCGGAGGGAAAGCGGGTGTGTTAAATGATGCTTTGAAAATAGCTAAGGGCGATTATATCTGTGTTTATGACGCGGATGCTATGCCAGAGAAAAATGCTCTTTATTTTCTTGTTAAAAAAGTGTTGGAAGATCCTGAACGCCATGTGGCCTCTTTTGGTCGAAACAAGACACGAAATGCTAATCAAAATTTCTTAACACGTTGTATCAATCAAGAGATTGTCGTGACGCAACGAATTCAGCATGTTGGTATGTGGCATATGTTTAAAATTGGTCGTATTCCTGGTACAAATTTTATCATCAATACGGAATTTGTAAAAAGTATTGGTGGGTGGCGAAATGGCGCCTTGACAGAAGATACTGATATTTCTTTTAAAATTATGCAAAGTGGGAAATTGATTGCTTTGGCTTATAATTCTGAAGCTTTCCAACAAGAACCAGAGACAGTTAAAAGCTATTATATGCAGCGGAAACGTTGGGCTAAAGGAAATTATGAAGTTGTTATTTCAAATTTCAAGCATTTGTTTGACAAGAGCAATTGGCGCGTGAAATTAGAGGTAGCCTACTATTCTTGTGTCTTCTTCTGGTTTAATGCAGCGATTATTTTATCGGATATTGTCCTTTTGTCAAATGTGATTGCTATTATTGTTCATCTATTTGTCCCAAGTGTTCATATTCCTTTTACATTTGATTCAAGTAATATTTACATTGCGCAATTGATGTTGTTTAATTGGCTTTTGATGATTATGCTGTATCTCTTACAAATCAATATCTCTCTTGCTTCCCAATTTGGTCAAGCAACTTCTAAGCAGATTTGGTTAGCATTGGTATCTTATTTTACTTACTCGCAGTTATTTATTATTGTTTCAATTGATGCTGTAACTTCTGTTACATTGGACAAACTCTTCCACCGTGATGGAACCAAATGGGTTAAAACAAAGCGATTTGCAGGATAGGAGGAAACGTGAAAAGAACAAATTTAAGATATGTTTGGCTAGTTGGTATTTTATTGACATTAACTGCGATTTTTACTTATGTCAGAATAAATAGTACAGGTCATTTAAAAAGTCAGATTTCTCAACAATGGTTAAAAGGTTATGTTGTTCGACAAAAAGATCAAGCTTATGTAAAAACAACCAACAATAAGAAAAAAGATGTTGTCTTGTCTGAATCACAAGGCTATGGAATGGTGATTGCTGTTGAAGCTGCAAAACAAAGGAATGCTAGCCTGAAAGATTTTGAACGTTTGTACAATTATTATTTGGCACATCGTATAAAAAATACGCAGCTGATGTCATGGCGGCAAACGGTTAAGAATGGCATCGTTAAAGCTGAAACCAATAATGCAACTGATGGCGATCTTTATATTGCATATGCTTTGATTCAAGCAGCTAAACTATGGCCACAAAAGGCTGCCGTTTATAATGCGCAGGCCAAGGCAATTTTGAAGGATATTTTGACTTATAATTATAACAGTACAACAGGAGTGCTGACGGTTGGAAATTGGGCAACTTCAGACTCAAAATACTATCGTTTAATGCGAACATCAGATGTTCTTCCAGCTCAATTCCAAGCTTTTTACAAGTTGACAGGTAATAGGCAATGGTTAAATATCAGATCAAACATGCTATCTAAATTGGAAATGATGAGTGCTAAAACAAAAACAGGTCTACTTCCAGATTTTCTTTGGGTGGAGGCAAATACGGTTCGTGCAGTTGAGAAAAAGTCGGTCGCTTCTAAATATGACGGTGATTATTATTACAATGCTTGTCGTTTACCTTATAATTTAGCGCAAAGTCAGGATAAACAAAGTCAGAAGATTTTAGATAAAATGATGAATTTCTTTATGAAACAAGAGATTCTTTATGCAGGCTATACTTTGAAAGGAAAAGCGCTAAATAATTATCAATCTGCCAGCTTTGGTGCTCCAATTTTTTATGCGGCTAATCGAAATTCGGCATATCGCAAACTGGTTCAGCAGAACAAATATATCTTTATGCAAGATTTGTCAAAAGAAAATTATTATGAAGCAGCAATGATTACTCTTGTTGCGCTAGATGCTTTATAAAACAAACTTCCTCGAATATTAAATCCGAGGAAGTTTTAAGTTATAAAAGAAGATACTTATTCTTCTTTTTTCTTTAAATGGAGCAAGTAGCCACTGACAAGAATGAACATGCTAGCAATGATGAGATTGCTTTGGCTTTCTTTATTTCCAGTTTGAGGAAGTTGAGCTTTTTTAGCAGTGCTCATCATTTGAGGTTGAGGAGTGTAGCGTAGGGTTGTCGCTTGAGCTGCCTGAGGTTTTTGATTGATGATCTCAACAACTTCAGTAGAAGGTTTTTGTTCTTTCTCAAGATCTTTCAGTTGAGCTAATTGACTGCCAAAGATAGCATTGGATACCCAACGGTAGAAATGAATAGTATGCAGACGATTAGTTGGATTTCCAGCATAGATGAACATAGGTTGGTCTTTATAGCTGCCGGAAATCGCAACAATTTTATTAGCTAAGTTTTCATTTCCTGGCCACCAACCAGCAATGTAGTAGTCGCTACCTGCAATTGTTGCCAAAGTCTTGAAATTGGCAGGAACCTTGGCAATCCAGTTTCCAGAATTAGAATAGAAGAGGTCATTCTTATTGTAACCACTGGTTAGCGGATCTGCATCATCAATGATAGCTTTCATCAGGCCTTCGTAATCACTACCACCTTTGAAATGTTCCGCATCAAAGCCACTAAGGACACCGAGTTTTTCAAGGCGTTGCATAGCAGTGCCACCAACTATGATTGTCGGTTTCAAACCGAGAAGAGACTTGTCAAAATTATCGCTTTCTAGAACAATCACATCAGCTTCTTCAGGGGTATTGACAATATCAAATCCCAAATTCTTCAAAGCAAGAGCAGTATGAGCAGGAGTATCTACACCAGCCCAATAATATTGATGAGGCGGTGCATAAACTTTTAAAGCTTTTAAGGCTTGACCTTGAGGAACTTTATACAGTGCATCTCCATAAATTGCAAAGTTGTTCAGCAGGTTGGCAAAAGTAGGAGTATCTACGATATAGCCGTCATCTGTCAAATAAACTTTCTTACCGTCTCGGATTGCACGATTGACAGCGCGAACGGCACTTTCTGAAGTATTGGCAATGACATAATACGGTGCTTTGTGGTCAATTTCACTGGTTCGAGTAGCACGAAGAGCAGTTACTTCACCGAGTTTACCGTCAAAGAGTTTATCTTTGAAAACAGCTACAGCCTTAAAACCTCTCATATCTGGGAAATTAACCAGCAGTTCTGCATACATAGCAGCCCAAGCAGATTCGTTGGAACCCTTGTAGAGGATATGATTGGCATAACCACGTTTGGCTTGCGCCATGTCAACAACCAAATCGCCTTTCTTATAACCGCCAGTATCTTCCTTCAATTCTTGAATGACAACCCCATTTCTCTTGAAGTATTCAATCATATTAAAGGCTTGTTGAGAGTCATTGGATTTGTCAAGTTCCATTGGAATGACATAGTAATCAGGGAAGAATTTCTTTTGTCCATGTTTGATACGACCGACTACTTTACCGTCTGGTCCAACTAATTCATTTTCAGCTTTTGGATCTTCAACCTTGTTGATGCCACGGAGATAGAAGTTGAGGCGCATTTCCATGAGTTTATTAGGATCTTGGGACAGGTAAGAGATACCTCCAAGGACAGCGTGATAACCAGCTTTATAGGATTCTTGATTGCCCTCAGGGATTTCAACGGTATGTCCTAATATTCCGTGGTACATAGCATAGACACCAGTGTAGCCAGAGAAGGAGTCATCCCAGCCATCGCCCCAGTCTAGTTTAGGAATGATGTAGTGGTCATACTTGGAATTGGCAACACCAGCACGGCCCATGTGGTGGGCATTTTCCAACATATTTTTTGCCAAAAGGTCATATTCAAAGTTTGGATCGTGCGGTGGAGTAGCTGGCTCAATCAGGAAGTCCTTGACAAAGCCGTGGATGTCGTAAAGTGCAATTGGATTCCATTTGTTGATGAGTCCAGCAACAGTCCGGGTTTCTGGGTTGGCCTGATAGCTAGTATCGCGGTTTGGATCGATTCCGTTAGCTAGGGCACGGGTATTGGCAACATCTCCGTCAGGATTTTCAGTAAAGTCAAAGAGGAAAATGAATTTCTTGAGGAGTTCTTTGACACTGAGTGTGACAGTCTTAGCATTGCCATTAGCATCAGTGGTTTGGAAAGAAATTTGATCTTTGGTCGCAAAAGTATTGAAGAGTCCAGTGATGATGTCGATAGCAGGTTGTTCATCGGCGTGGGTATTGTTGATAAGGACTGGCAGTTTATAGTCCAGTGTGCCATTTTTCAGAGCTGCTAACATTTCAGCTGGTTTAGTGAGAGCGAGTCGATTGGTTGTATTGAGATAGTCGTCAATGCTCTTTTGATCGGAACTGATGATACCAAGTTTAACATCGCGTCCTTGAGCGCTTTTACCAGTCGTTTCGATTTTGACAAGACGATCCGTTTTAGCATCCTGCCGGCTCTTTTCGATAGCTGCCAGCATTTCGCCATGAGTATGGAAATCTTCGTAAGGTCGCAGAACGATGTTCTTGCGAATGGTCAGGCCTAGATCTTCACTGGTTCCGACTAATTCATGAGTACCCATAAAGTTGCGGTAGGTTCTGCGGATATTATTTGGTGTCCGCAGGCTTAAGTCTTGACCAAATAGCTCATTAAATTTAAGGGAAACTTTGAGGTCATTTCCATCAGCTTTTTCCTCTACAGTGACAAATGGGTCGCCTGAGAAGGTTCCATCAGCCATCTTCCAAGTTTTCCACTCACTAATCGGCTTGTTATCTAATTTCCAGGTAATCTTACCAGCTTGAGCTCCCTGTTCCTGCACAGTATCAGTAATTGTAGCTTTTTCAGACATATGGACTGTACTATCAGTTAATTGGACCTTCTTTTCTTCTGTTCCAGCTGCTCGTGTTTCTGTTTTTGCAGGTGTTGCAGGCGTCTCTGTTCCGGATTCGTTTGTAGTAGAAGTTGGGCTGTCTATTGAAGGAGTGTTTTCCGATTTCTGTGCTTCTTCTTGATGGGTTGTTGTGGGAAGCTGAACTCCAGTTGATGAAGAATCTGGCGTTACATTCGCTCTAGTTGCATTTGTTTCCGTACTTGCCTTTTCGGCAGGAACTACTGTTTCTGTCTTGTTAGTAATAGGCTTCTCCGTGCTATCTTGCGTATCTGCAGCAGCATTTCCTTGCGTTAAAACTGCAACAAGAACGGCAGCTGATAAGCTGAGAACATTTGTGTACAACCGTTTCTTATATGAATTTTTCATAAGAAACCTCCTTTATTATTTGAAGTATACAAAGATAGTATACCAGGAAATGTAAACGATTTCAAGGAAAAATATAGATAAAAAACAGAAATATGTATAAAACAATAGATATGTAATGAATATGAGTGGAAACAAAAAATTATGATGAATGTAACAGAAAACGTTTACAAAAAACGGCAAAAATGATATCCTTTATATAAACCGGTTTACTAACAAAAAGAGATGTACTGAATAATCCTCTCAATGATTGAAATTTATATGTATAGGAGTTGAATATGAATTCAGAAATTAGAAATCATTTTGTATCGAAAAAGTTGCTTATTTCCATTTCATCTGTGCTTTTATCTGGAATCTTATTGGTGAATGCTTCAACGATTGTTAGAGCAGATGAAGCAACAATTAATCCATCTCAGAACTCTGGAGTAACTTCACAAGCAGATACTCAGATAGAGAAAATTACAGAAGAGACAAACCAACAGAGCATGGTAAATCAAGCTATTTATAATCTTTTGAAAAATGGAGATTTTAGTCAGTTAGAAGATAAGCAAGGTTATTGGACAGGGACAAAGGCTATTGGTTGGACAGCTTGGATAGATAACAATTACAAAGACAATACTCCTTCTAGAAAGATAGAAGTGATTGATCAAGCTGTTATGCTGTCTAGTTCAGAACCTTTTCGAGCAGTTGTGCATCAGGAACTAACTGTTGATGCCAGCAAAAAATACAAACTCCGTTTTAAAATCAAAGCAGAAAATAAAACTGGTGCAGCTTATGTTCGTATCATTGAAGGAGAGGGGACTCAGAAGAATCTTTGGTATTCTGAAAAAATATCAGGAACAACCGATTGGAAAGTGTTGGAAAAAGATTATGTTCCCCTTTCAGCTGCTAAAAAAATTAAAATAGAGTTGTTTTATGATAAAGGAACGGGCTCAGTTTCTTTTAAAGATGTTGAATTAGTAGAAAATGGAAATAAGGTGGAAGAAAAACCGCAGGAAACAGAAAAGGGAATAGAAGATAAGATTGATCTTCCATTAGGGAAAAAATATGTTTTAAACAAAGTGGAATATAATTATTCAATAGAAAATAGTACAATAGCCTCTGTAAAAAATGGAATTGTTGAACCACTAAAAGAAGGTCTGACGAATATTAAAGTTGAAAAAGACGGCAAAGTCGTAAAGACAATTCCTTTAACGGTAACGAGGTCTGCTAAAGATCAATATAGTCAACTGTTGGAAGACTGGAATGATATTATTGCAGGTAATCGCTATTTCAATCCAAAAGATCCATACATGTCTACTTTTAACAAAGAATTAGAGGACAAAGTAACAGAAAACTTGAAAACAATCTCATCTAAAGAAAATCGAACTTACTTATGGGAAAAATTAGCAAACTATGAAACTTCTTCTAACTTGACAGCAACTTATCGCAAGTTAGAAGAAATGGCAAAGCAGATTACGAATCCTCACTCTAGCTATTATCAAGATGCCAACGTTATCCGTACTGTTCGAGAGGCTATGGAATGGCTTCATAAAAATGTATACAATAGCTCTAAAAATATCGTTGGAAATTGGTGGGACTACGAGATTGGTACACCAAGAGCCATTAATAATACACTGTCTTTGATGCAGGAATATTTTTCAAATGATGAAATAAAAACGTATACTGATGTTATTGAAAAATTCGTACCAGATCCAGAATATTTCCGGAAAACAACTACGCCATTTAAAGCCTTAGGTGGTAACTTAGTGGATATGGGACGTGTAAAAATCATTGCAGGCCTGTTGCGCAAAGATAAACAAGAAGTTGCTGCTACGATTCGTTCCATTGAGCAAGTTTTCACTTTGGTAAATAGTGGTGAAGGCTTCTATCCAGACGGCTCTTATATCGATCATACCAATGTTGCTTATACAGGAGCTTATGGCAATGTTTTAATTGATGGGCTTTCTCAATTGTTGCCGATTATTCAGAAAACTTCAACTCCTATAGCAACAGAAAAAATGAAGACCATGTATCATTGGATTGACAAATCATTCTTGCCTTTGATTGTTCATGGAGAGCTAATGGATTTGAGTCGCGGACGCTCTATTAGTCGTGCTAATAGTGAAGACCATGTGGCAGCAGTTGAAGTACTTCGAGGCATTCATCGAATTGCAGAAATGTCAGATGAAGCAACAAAACAAAAATTGAAATCAATTATTAAGACGATTATCCAATCCGATACGTTCTATAATGTATTTAACAATTTGAAAACATATCGTGATATTAGCCTGATGGAAAATCTGTTAAATGATGCCTCTGTAGCAACAATCTCAAGAGAGAGTTACTTATCAGCTTTTAATGCAATGGATAAATTAGCTTTGTATCATGCTGAAAAAGATTTTGGCTTCGGCTTGTCTATGTTCTCCAGCCGAACCAAAAATTATGAAGGAATGAACAAGGAAAACAGAAAAGGTTGGTATACAGGAGATGGCATGTTTTATCTTTATAATGGAGATTTGAGCCATTATAGTAATCATTATTGGGCGACTGTTAATCCGTATAAATTGCCAGGAACGACCGAAACGTCTGCTCCTAGAGAAGATGATTCTGGTCAAGGCGTGCTGCCATCTGGTTTTGTAGGGACAAACAAGCTAGATGAAAAAAATGCGACAGCAGCTATGGATTTTACAAATTGGAACAAAACATTGACAGCACATAAGAGTTGGTTTATGTTAAATGGTAACATAGCTTTTCTTGGAAGTGCCATTCAAAACCGTTCAAATGATACAGTCTCAACCACCATTGAGCAAAGAAAAGAAAACCCAGAAAGTCCTTACAAAGTATATGTTAATGATAAAGAAGAAGGTTTAGCGGACAAAGAAAATCCGTATAATGCGACGAAGAGTGTCTTTCTAGAGTCAAACGACAAAAATAAAAATATCGGTTATTTCTTCTTTAAAAAGACAGACATTACAATGATGAAGAGGATTCAAGAAGGGACTTGGAAAGATATCAATGCTTCTCAATCCGATGCGAAAGTGCAGAATACCTTTATTACCATTAGTCAGACTCATAAGGGAGATGGTGATAGCTATAGTTATATGATGATTCCCAATGTAGATCGTACCACCTTTAATCAAATGGTGAAAGATTTGGAAGGCGATCTCCTTAAAAATAATGATAAATTGCAAGCTGTTTATGATGCTCAACAACAAGTTTGGGGCATTGTGAAATATGATGATTCTGTTTCGACTATTTCAGACCGATTCCAAGTAAGGAAACGAGGGTTGTACACTATTAGAAAAGAAGACAATGAATACAAAGTTTCGTACTATAATCCAGAAACAAAAAGCTCTGCTAGCAAAGACGAGGTCTTTAAAGAATTAGCAATAGCAAAACCAACTGATGAAAATTCATCAAAAAATAAGGGAAAGAAAATGAAAGAAAGTGAGACTGAGACAGCACTTCCTAAAGGAAAAAAGAAAACTCTTCCTCAAACGGGAGAAGGAGCCACTATTTTACCCCTTTTGGGCATATTATTGGTGGGAAGTGGTTACGTTGTTCTTCGGCTGAAATAAATCTCCAAAAGCTGAAAATCAATTGATTTGATTTTCGGCTTTTTGTTTTTACTTCATTCATAGTCATGATAATAAAAAAATAAAATTTTTACATAGAATTATATGATCGTTACTCGTTTTAAATTCAGGGAACTATATAGCACTTTATCCTAATCACAACATATAGTATCTTAAAATAAGATTTTTGTAAATTTGACAATCATACTTTGTGGTTGTGTGAACAGGTATATCATTTCCTAAATTTATTTATTATATGGTATAATAAATAAGGATGATCTCTAAAAAATGATAAATATAATCTATTGACAGGAGGATAAAATGTTTAAAATAAAAAGAAGAACAAATAAGATTATCAGAGGTGCACTATTTCTGCTAGCTCTCCTTTTTAGTTTTCACATAACGGTGAAGCAAGTAATTCATGCTAAGACGATTCCAAACGTCATCACTTCAATGAAGGTGACGGATAGTGACGGAAATCCTCTCCAAGGTGACCTTAAAAAATGGCAGGATTTTAAGGTTAGTGCAACTTTCTCGTTACCAAATAATACGGTAGCAGCTGGTGATACGACTACAATTGATTTCCCTAAACAGCTTGTTTATAACTCGCCTAATAAAAGTTTCAATATTGTAAGCAGTCAGGGAGATATTGTTGCAGTAGCAAATATTGATGCAACAAATAAAAAAATTGTTCTTACTTATACGGATTATGTTGAAAAACATTCGGATATTAAAGGGACATTTGATTTTCATGTTCGTTTTGATCATCGCGAGCATAAAGTCAACGGAAAAGTTGATTTAGAATTTAAAATTGATGGTAAGATAACGAATGCAGGGAAACCTGGTTTTGTTGGTGCAGGTGAAGCAGAAAAATTTGCAATTGTAAAGGGCGGATGGCCTTTGACCAATGATCCAGAGAGATTGGGCTATGATGTAGCGATAAACCGAACACAAGAAACCTTTAAAAATGCTGTTATTGAAGATGAGTTTGTGGGGAATGGTGTTATTGAAGCCGATTCTGTCAAGATTATCAAGGGAGTATGGCTTTATAATTCGACAACTTCCGAATGGGAATTGCAGCAAGCAGAAGATGTGACAGCTAAATTGAAGGCTAATATTATAGTAAATAAGCGAAAAGCTACTGTCAAAATTGGTGACATTGCTTCAAATGAGGGCTACTATATCAATTATAAAGTGAAATTGAATGGTGAGCCGAAGATTGGAGATGCTTTTATAAATAAGGTCAAATTAACAGCTGACAATACTGTAGATAGAACTACAGAAGTTGAGACACGATATGTAAAAGCCAATGGGAAGGCTGATGGACAAAACTTCACGATTAAGGTTAAAAAAGTTGATGCTAACGGTCAGCCTCTTTCAAATGCTGAGTTTCAAGTGATTCGCAATCGTACGAAAGAAGTGATTGGGACTATTACAACGGATGCCAATGGTATGGGAGAATTGTCACATCTTTTGAAAGATGAATACACCTTGAAAGAGAGAAAGGCACCAGATGGTTATAAAAAAAGGGATGAAAAGTTCAAGATTTCCCCTTCTGATTTTGGAACAGAACAAACTGTTTTGAGAACGATTGTCAATCAAAAAGTAGGGAACAAGAAGATAAAAATCAGCAAGCTAAATCCAAATGGTAAAATGATTTCAGGTGCCAAACTTCATGTTTACAAAGGAGAAGGAACACAGGGAGAGGTCGTTGCTTCTTGGACATCAGAGTTAGGAAAAACACATGAATTAAGTTTAGATCCTGGAATTTATACTTTTCATGAGGAAACGGCTCCTAATGGCTACAAAGCTGTCAGTGACATTGTTTTTGAGGTAACAACAGCTGGACAAGTGAATATCCTTAAAGCTAAGAATAATACGGCAACTGTCAAAAATGATAGATTAAATATTACAGATCAGTTTGATGAGGCAAGAACGAATATCTCGGTTGTGAAACATTGGGATGACAAAGATAATCAAGCTGGAAAACGTCCAAATCATATTACAGTGAATTTGCTGGCTGACGGGAAAAAGATAGAATCTCAAACGATTAAACCAAATGAAAACGGTAAATGGCGTGCAGAATTTACCAATAAACCAAAATATAAAAATGGAAAAGAAATTCATTATACCATCACTGAAGAGGTTGTTGCTTCTTATCGTGCAGAGATTAGTGGTGATGCAGCATCAGGTTTTGTATTGAAGAATTTATATGATCCATCTCAACCGCCAGCACCAAAACAAAAGATTTTACCAAGGACAGGAACGACAGTTATGGGTGCCTTGATTGTTGTAGGGTTGGTAGTTCTTAACGGGAGTATCTACTTAGCAAAACGAAAAAATAGGTAGGGTTATCTGGTTTGACAAATCGTCCTCTATAGGTGTTTTGATAGTGTAAGATAGTTAAAACAGGCTAGGATTTTCCTAGCCTGTTTAGCTTGTATTTTTCAATAATAGATTTCTTGTTTTTCTTTTTTTTAATAGAAAAGGACTAGATTTTTTACTTCAGTGCGGTATATTGTTTAGCAATTGTTGTAATCGCTTCGTAATTACCTTGGCTGGCAAGTTTGTTAAATTCTCCACCAATACCAATGGCATCCGCACCGGCAGAAAACCAATCTGAAACATTATCCAAATTGACGCCACCTGTCACCATGATAGCTACTTGAGGAATCGGTGCTTTAACGGCAGAGATATATTTTGGACTTAGAGCACTTCCTGGAAAGAGTTTGATGATTTCACTGCCAGCTTCCAGTGCTGTGGTGATTTCTGTTAAGGTCATACAACCCGGAATATAGGGAATGCCATAGAGATTACAGATTCTTGCAGTTTCAGAGTTGAAAGAAGGAGAAACAATATAATGAGCACCTGCTAGCATTGCATCTCTTGCGGTTACAGCATCCAGTACAGTTCCAGCTCCGATACAAACACTGGCATCATCTTGATATAGGTGGTTTAGCTCTTTTATAATTTCGCTAGCGTATTGATTGGTATAAGCAACTTCAATAGCTTTGATACCACCTTTGATACAGGCGATAGATGCTTTGAGTCCTTCTTCTTTTGTCTTTCCACGAACAACAACGACAATTTTTTGTGTTTTTAATTCAATAATGATATCTGATTTAGTCATGCTATTCTCCTAACGAATAATATCTTTGGTGGTTGTTAGCAATTTTTCAATGGCTGTAGCAGATTTGCTCATACTGTCGCCAGCAAGAGTACACTTCATGGTCGCACTCGCAACAGCAAAGTCAAGTGTATCTTTTAAAGAAGCTTGCATGAGTAATTGATAGAGTGCGCCAGAAACAAAAGCATCTCCGCTTCCAACACGTTGATAGACAGCAGTTTTTAGCTGGACAGATTGCTCAAATGTATCACTGAGCGCATAAGCCTGATAGACATTTTTATCTTGTGCATCAGTGGAGCGGAACGTATGAAAAATGGCTTTAAAAGAATAGATTTCTTTTAAATGACGCATGCGATTTTCAATCTCCGCCAAACTTGCTGTTTCTCTTGGAAACATGTCAAGATCTGTTTCATCTGCCATAATTGGATCGATTCCAAAGCAATAGTCGGCATAGCGAGCGAATTTTGAAAATTCATATTTGGCTTCTAATACAGAAATCATTTTAGTGCGCAAGTTGAGATCCATAGAAATGGTGATGTTCCTTTGCTTTGCTTCTTTCAAAAGACATAGTAGCACTTCGCGGACTTGCTCATCAATGGCAACTGTGATGCCACTGAAATGAAAATGGCTGATTCCTTTAAACAAGCAGTCCATATCCAGCATTTCAGGACGAATCTGACTGATACTAGTATGCTTGCGGTCGTAAAAAACTTCACTTTGGCGGCAACCAAATCCATTTTCCAGATAATAAACCCCAAGTCGGTCACCAAGTCGGAAAATAGTGCTAGTGTCGATGTCATGCTGTTTCAAAAACGTTAGGAATCGATTACCAATTTCATTATCTGGCAATCCTGTAAAAAGTTTTGTGCAAATTCCTAAGGCCTGTAAATTACAGGCGATATTGACTTCCGATCCGCCAAAATAAGTTGTGCTGACCACTTGGTCACCAAGAGAAGCAATGTCTACAGGCGTAATTCGAATCAGTGGCTCACCAAATAGCAATAATTTCGTCATGTGTCAATTCCTTTCGGGTTGCAAAATGGATTTATGCATCAAGAAGTCCTTTTAAGTAAGCTGCGATTTCGTTATCTTGGCAGTTCGCAAAGAAGTATTCTTGGAAATGTTCTCCTGCAATTGTTTCTCTCAAGAAATCTTGGTCGATGTTTTTTAGAACGCTTAGCAGGTCGTTATGGGTAATCTTTTTAACCTCGTTTAAAATACGAGCATTTCGTTGTTCAGGAATTGCTCTTTCCTTTGGATAGCCACCGCCAACTTCTTCAGCAAAAAGTCGTTCAAATATCAATTTTAGATTTAATTCTGCACCCCAGCCAAAGCCTTTTGCATAAGGGATTGAAAGAGCATTGCCACCATTTATTTGAGAGAAGAGGTAGGCGTCTGTTGGTTCGACAGCCAAGCCACAGACCACACCAGGAAAACTATTTAAAGCAACCATCGCTCCTTCACCAGTACCGCAACCGGTGATGACAAAGTCAGCAGCTTTTGTATTTAAGAGAATGGCTGCTAGTAAACCATTTTGAACATAAGTTAATTGGCTTTCGCCTTCTTTTCCATACATACCGTAGTTGTACAGTTCATATCCTTTTTTGTCAGTTGTTTCTTTTAAGGCATCATAAATAATGTGGTTTTTAGCAGCTTGACTATTTTCGTTAATTAAAGCAATTTTCATTTTTATTTCTTCTTTCTATTCTGGTTGTTTTCCGATATAAGCTAGGATACCGCCGTCAACGTAGAGAATATGTCCATTGACAAAGTCGCTAGCATCACTAGCGAGAAAAACAGCTGGTCCCATGAGGTCTTCTGGATTTCCCCAGCGTGCCGCAGGTGTTTTAGCGATGATAAATTGGTCAAATGGATGGCGTGAGCCATCTTCTTGTAATTCGCGTAATGGTGCTGTTTGAGGAGTGGCGATATAGCCAGGACCAATACCATTACACTGAATATTAGCACTGCCGTATTCTGAAGCGATGTTACGCGTTAGCATTTTGAGTCCACCTTTAGCAGCGGCGTAAGCACTAACTGTTTCGCGACCGAGCTCGCTCATCATGGAGCAAATGTTGATGATTTTTCCGTGTCCTTTTTTAATCATCGAAGGAATGACGGCTTTGGAAACAATAAACGGTGCGTTTAAGTCAATATCAATCACCTTGCGAAAATCAGCCGCACTCATTTCGCACATAGGAACTCTGCGAATGATGCCGGCATTATTGACCAAAATATCAATAATGCCGACTTCTCGCTCAACTTGCTCAACCATTGCTTGGATGCCAGCTTCGTCAGTAACATCGCAAACATATCCATGTGCTGAGATTCCTGCTTCATGATAAGCAGTTAAACCTCGGTCAACTAATTCTTGGTTGATGTCATTAAAAACAATAGTGGCTCCTGCTTCAGCGTAGGCTTTGGCAATGGCAAAACCTATTCCGTAGGAAGCTCCAGTGATAAGGGCGATTTTTCCCTTTAGAGAAAATTGTTCTATGGAGAAAATTTTTTCTGTCATATTTTATTTCCTTTCAGTTTAATAAGATTTCATTCTAACAAGATTATATTCTAGTAAACCGGTTTTGTCAACGATAAAAAATGTTTTTTTGATATTTAGTAGTGGAACCTTTGTAAAAATCTGCTTTTCGGATTTTTGAAGATAATCTACTAAATATTAAAAAGAAATATAGATTTCAAAAGAGATGTAAGCGCTAATATTTTTTTAAAAAAAGTATTGACAAGTAAAAAACAATAGGCTACAATGGAAAATGTAAGTAAACCGGTAAACTTAAAAGAGAGGAGAATGTATGAAAATCATAGTTATAGGACACGGAAATTTCGCTACAGGGATTCATAGTTCTTTGAAATTGATTGCGGGCGAGCAAGAGAAAGTAGATGCTATTGATTTTGTGGAAGGCATGTCCGCAAACGAACTAAAAGAAAAAATTCTAGCTGCTATTACAAGCGACGAAGAGGTCTTAGTCTTGTGTGATTTATTAGGTGGAACGCCGTTTAAGGTGGCATCCACGATAATGGGAAATAGACCAGATTTGCAAATGAATGTTTTGTCAGGCTTGAATTTAGCTATGTTGCTGGAAACCGTTTTTGCGAGAATGACACTTTCATTTGATGAAGTTGCTAAAAAAGCAGTTGCAGCAGCACATGGCGGTGTTGTCAATGGAAGAGAGTTGTTTTCAGATGATTCAGAAGTAATAGAAGAAGATTTTGAGTCAGGAATTTAAAAAGGTAAAAGGAATGATTAAAAAAGTTACGATTGAAGAAATTAACGCTCCTGAACGATTTGTAGAAGTTCCGCTTTTGACAAAAAATGAAGTAGAACAGGCAATTGAGAAAGTCATTCGGCAGTTAGAGATTAATCTTGATTATTTTAAGGAAGACTTCCCGACTCCCGCAACCTTTGATAATGTTTATCCAATTATGGATAATACAGAATGGACCAATGGTTTTTGGACGGGAGAACTGTGTCTGGCTTATGAATACAGTCATGATGAAAAATTTAAAGAAATAGCTCATAAAAATGTCTTGTCTTTCTTGGAACGGGTCAATAAAAGAGTAGAACTAGATCACCATGACTTAGGCTTTCTTTATACTCCATCGTGCATGAGTGAATATAAGTTGGATGGTGACCAAAATGCTAAAGAGGCTGCCTTAAAAGCAGCAGATAAGCTGATTGAACGCTATCAAGAAAAAGGAGGCTTTATTCAGGCTTGGGGTGAGTTAGGTAAGAAAGAACATTATCGTTTGATTATCGATTGTTTGCTCAATATTCAGTTGCTATTCTTTGCGTATCAAGAAACAGGTGAGCAAAAATATTATGAGATTGCAGAAAAACATTTTTATGCCTCTGTCAATAATGTCATTCGTGATGATGCCTCATCTTTTCACACATTTTACTTCGATCCTGAAACAGGTCACCCTCTAAAAGGTGTAACAAGACAAGGTTATAGCGATGATTCTTGCTGGGCAAGAGGACAATCTTGGGGTGTGTATGGTATTCCATTGACTTATCGCCATTTGAAAGATGAATCTTGTTTTGATTTATTCAAAGGTGTAACGAATTATTTCTTGAATCGCCTGCCAAAAGATCATGTTTCCTATTGGGATTTAATCTTTAGTGATGGTAGTGAACAGTCTCGTGATTCTTCTGCGACAGCTATTGCGGTCTGTGGGATTCATGAAATGCTGAAATACTTGCCGGAAGTAGATGAAGATAAAGACATTTACAAACATGCGATGCACGCTATGCTTCGCTCTCTGATAGAAGATTATGCTAGTGATCAGTACAAGCCTGGAGGAACGACGCTTCTTCATGGAGTGTACTCATGGCATTCTGGCAAAGGAGTAGATGAAGGCAATATATGGGGCGATTATTATTACCTGGAAGCTCTAATACGTTTCTATAAAGATTGGAATTTATATTGGTAGGAGGAGAGAGATGACAACACCAAATATTATTATGACCCGTGTGGATGAACGATTGATTCATGGTCAAGGACAGTTATGGGTGAAATACCTAGGCTGCAATACAGTTATCGTGGCAAATGACGAAGTGAGTACTGATAAGATTCAACAAACATTGATGAAGACGGTCGTACCAGATTCTATTGCCATGCGCTTCTTCTCGTTGCAAAAAGTTATTGATATTATTCACAAAGCAAATCCTGCTCAAACGATATTTATTGTTTTGAAAGATATGAAAGATGCACTAACTTTGGTAAAAGGTGGTGTTCCAATTAAGGAAATCAATATTGGAAATATTCACAATGCAGAAGGAAAAGAACAGGTTACACGTTCTATTTTCCTTGGAGAAGAGGATAAGGCAGCGATTAAGGAACTGAGTCAGTCTTATCAGGTAACTTTTAATACAAAAACAACTCCAAGCGGTAACGATGGAGCTGTAGAAGTAAATATATTGGATTATATTTAGAAAAAGGAGATTCATGATGTCAATTAATTTATTTCAAGCAATTTTAATTGGTTTATGGACAGCGTTCTGTTTTAGTGGAATGCTGTTAGGGATTTATACGAACAGATGTATTGTTTTGTCATTTGGCGTAGGGATTATTTTAGGAGACCTGCCAACTGCTTTAACAATGGGAGCGATTGGTGAATTGGCTTATATGGGATTTGGTGTTGGTGCTGGAGGAACGGTTCCGCCAAATCCAATCGGACCTGGTATTTTTGGAACCTTGATGGCGATTACAAGTGCAGGAAAAGTTACGCCAGAAGCAGCACTTGCTCTATCTACTCCAATTGCCGTTGCAATTCAATTTGTACAAACTTTTGCATATACGGTACGTGCAGGTGCGCCAGAAACAGCTATGAAGCATTTGAAAAATCGTGATATGAAGAAATTCAAAATTACGTTGAATGCGACGATTTGGTTGTTTGCTGTGATTGGCTTTGCTTTGGGATGCTTGGGTGCTCTGTCAATGGATACTTTGCTGAAATTAGTAGGCTACATTCCGCCAGTATTACTTTCTGGTTTAACGGTTGCTGGTAAAATGCTTCCGGCTATTGGGTTTGCAATGATCTTATCTGTCATGGCTAAGAAAGAATTGATTCCGTTTGTATTACTAGGTTATGTTTGTGCGGCCTATCTAAAAATTCCGACAATCGGTATTGCTATTGTAGGTACAATCTTTGCTTTAATTGAATTTTACAACAAACCAAAAACAGCAGATCATGTGGTAGAGGAGGAAGCACACGATGACTGGATCTAAATTAAACAAGAATGATTATCTCAAAACATCTTTGCGGGCATTCTTTTTACAAAATGGCTTTAACTACAGCAATTATCAAGGGTTAGGGTATGCAAATGTTATGTATCCTGCTTTGAAAAAACACTATGGTGATAATCAAGAAGGTCTCTACAAAGCATTAGAAGAAAATTGTGAATTTTACAATACGAATCCTCACTTTCTACCCTTTATTACGAGTTTACACTTAGTCATGTTAGAAAATGATCGTCCCACAGAAGAAACACGTAACATTAAAATGGCATTGATGGGACCTTTGGCCGGGATTGGAGATTCACTTTCACAATTCTGCTTGGCACCACTCTTCTCCACAATCGCAGCTTCTTTTGCGAAAGATGGTTTGATTATTGGTCCAATCTTGTTTTTCTTGGCTATGAATACCATTTTGACAGGGATTAAATTATCTACTGGTTTGTATGGCTATAAGTTGGGAACAACTGTCATTGACAAACTGAGTGAGCAAATGGCGACTATTTCGCGGATTGCTAATATCATTGGCGTGACGGTTATTGCAGGTCTAGCAGCTACTTCTGTTAAGATGACAGTGCCTATTACATTTGCCGCTGGAAAAGTAAAAGCAGGTACAAATCAAAGTATCGTGAGCATTCAAGGTATGCTTGATAAAGTAGCACCAGCGCTTCTGCCAGCTCTCTTTACTCTTTTGGTTTACTATTTGATCAAAGAAAAGAAATGGACAACCTACAAACTAGTTATTCTGACAGTTATCATTGGTATTATTGGCAGCTGGCTTAAGATTTTAGCATAATGAATACGACTTTACTTTATGGAATATTGATTGTTTTGGCAGGAACTCCGATTATACTGTCAAGCATCAGTCATTTCCGTCAGCAAAAAATGCTTCAAGAACAGATGGAGCAACGAAAAACTTATCTAGCTTCTTTAAAAGCTGGTGATGAAGTTCTATTACTGTCTGGAATTCATGGTAAAATTATTTCCATTCAAGATGAGTTGGTGACCTTGCAAATTGCTAAGAATGTAACGATTTATGTGGAAAAAGAAAGCATAATGGGAAAGACAAAGGAACAAGGACAGAAGTTTCCAACCTCTGATTAATGGTAAGGTGTAGCATTATATGGTATTTGAATTGATAATCTAGTAACACGAATGCTGCTTGCTTTATTTATGATGGATTGGAGATAAAAATCTCTAACCTCAAAGCGTACTGTATAATAAATCAACAACTAGATGACAGATTAGGTTCTCTTCCAAGCTTAAAAAAGCGAATGGAGAGAACCTAATCTGCTTTGTAGGGTAGGATAAAAGGCAGATTTCTAGAGAAGCAGAACTGTATCAACCATTTTTTAGGTAAGGAAATATGAAACAAGAACGAACTATTTTTTTTGAAGATTTTGATATAGAGTATTATCGACATTATATTCTTCGCTATCAAAAGGAAGAATATAGCCGCATTCAGCACTCCCTTGAACGAATGTTTAGCCATTATTTTTTGTTTGATGGAAATTGGGATATGGAGCCGTGCCCGAGAGAACATCAGATTCAGCCGATGAATTGGGAAGTGCTATTTGAAGAAGATCCAGAGTGGGCTTACATGCTCAATCGGCAGGAGTATTTACTGAACTTTGTTATTGGTTACTTGGTCGAGGGAGACATGCGATATATTCAAAAATTGAAGTTTTTCATTTTTGATTGGATAGAGCAAGTCCAAGAATTTTCTCCGCAATCTTTGACGACTAGAACCTTAGATACAGGGATTCGCTGTTTTACTTGGTTGAAAATTTTGCTGTTTTTACTGGAATTGGATTTGCTGGAAGAAAAGGAGTTGCAAATCATTTACCGCTCTCTTGAAACTCAGATTCACTTTATGAGAAGGTGTTATCGTGACAAGTATACACTCAGTAATTGGGGGATTTTGCAGACCATTCCAATGATTGCCATCTATCATTTCTTTTCAGAACAGCTCGATATTGAAGAGGAATATCTGTTTGCAATAGAAGAATTACAGCAACAGGTACAAATTCAAATTTTGGAAGATGGCACCCAGTTTGAGCAGTCTATTTTGTATCATGTAGAAGTTTATAAAGCTCTGTTAGAATTGTGTATCTTGCTACCAGAGTTGAAGCACAAGTATGCGACTTTGTTAGGAAAAATGGCTACCTACATTCAGATGATGACAGGCTTGGATGGAAAGACGATTGCTTTTGGTGATAGCGACTGTACAGATACGTGGGATATTCTGAATTTATCTGCTCTCGTTTTAGAAGATGAACAATTACTCTCATTAAAAAATCCATACTTAGATCCATATAGTTTGCTGTTGGTTGGGAGAAAAGGTGCTGATCGTTTAGCGACATTAAAAGCTCAAAAACAAGGAACAAGAACTGCTTTTTTCAAGGATTCTGGTCAGGTTTGTATTCAGACGCCTCGGAGCCATTTCTTTTTCAAAAATGGACCGATGGGTAGTGCCCATACTCACAGTGATCAAAATAGCTTTTGCCTGCAGGATCAAGGCAAGCTAATTTTTGTGGATTCTGGTCGCTATACCTACAGAGAGATAGGAGAACGTTCTGTTCTAAAAAGTGCTTGGAGTCACACCGGATGTATCCTTGATGAGACACCGCCTGAAATAGTATCTGGTTCTTGGGATTATGAAAATTATCCACAATCTTTGTTTTGTGACTATCAAAGAGTTTCAGATGCTCATTATGTGGAAGGCAGTTATCTGGCTTCAAATCCATCTTCTTGCTTGCATACTCGGAAAATCATCATGTTGGAAGAAGGTGTTTGGCTTGTAATAGACGATATTAGATGTGCCGGAGATCATAAGTTACGAACTCAATTTATACTAGACAGCCAAGTTGCTGGTAGTCCAAGTCAAGTCAATGACCTTAAGATTTGGAGCGAGATTCCGCTGGCGTTAGAAAAAACGTTCATTTCTAAGAAATACAATGAACTGGAAGAAAGTCATAAATTGGTCAAAATACAGAAATTTTCAGATCGAATCATTGATGCCACTCTGATTACGGATCAATCATTTGCTGTAAAATATCATACAGTTTATCATACAGATGGGCGCCGGCTTCCTAATGCACTTGCAATTGAAATAGAAAATGACTGCACAAATAAACTGATCTTAGTGTTAAATGATGATATTTACAAAGGAGAAAAATTATGTGTGGTCAATGGTATTAAAATGAGAGGAAAATGTGTTATCTATGACAAAAAAACTTGTACAAAAATCAGACTAAAAAGTTAGAAAAGTCTGATTTTATGGGATTTGAAGCCATCGTTTTGTGATAAAATATGTTATAATATGAGTGCTTAGGAGGGACCTTAAATTGGCAAAAAAATTGACCATAAAAGATATTGCAGAAATTGCTCAGACCTCAAAAACGACTGTTTCCTTTTACTTAAATGGTAAATATGAAAAAATGTCTCAGGAAACCAGAGAGAAAATCAAAAAGGTTATTGAAGAGACTAATTATAAGCCTAGCATTGTAGCGCGCAGCCTCAACTCCAAGCGAACCAAATTGATTGGCGTTTTGATTGGCGATATTACCAATAGTTTTTCAAATCAGATTGTCAAAGGAATTGAGGATATTGCACATCAAAATGGTTATCAGGTTATGATTGGAAATAGCAATTACAACCAAGAAAGTGAAGACAAATATATCGAAAGTATGCTTTTGTTAGGAGTGGATGGTTTCATTATTCAGCCGACTTCAAACTTTAGAAAATATTCTCGCATTATTGAGGAAAAAAAGAAGCGAATGGTCTTTTTTGATAGTCAATTGTATGAACATCGGACAAGTTGGGTCAAAACGAATAATTACGATGCAGTCTATGATGTGACACAGGCTTGTGTTGCAAAAGGTTATGAAAAATATATTCTCATCACGGCAGATATTAGCCGATTGAGTACACGGATTGAACGAGCTAGTGGCTTTATGGATGCTTTGGCAGATTCCAACTTAGAATATACAAGTTTGATTATTGAGGATGAGCACACTGACTTAGATAAAATGAAAGAATTTTTGCAAAAGGAAGTCAATTCAGGAGAGAAAACCTTAGTTTTTGCACCAAATTGCTGGGCTTTACCACTGGTGTTTACCGTTATGAAAGACTTGGATTTTGATATACCAAATGTGGGCTTGATTGGTTTTGATAATACAGAATGGACGAGCTTATCTTCACCAAGCATCACGACAATTGTCCAACCAGCTTTTGAAGAAGGGCAGCAAGCAACGAAAATTCTGATTGATCAGATTGAAGGTCGTCATCAGGAAGAAAAGCAGCAAGTGCTGGATTGTAGTGTTCATTGGAAAGAATCGACAATCAATTGATAACGATTAAGCAAGGTTTGAGGATTAAAATTCGGATTTTTCTCTTTCAGTTTATGCAAATTTCCTTTACTTATGCTACAATAGGAAAAAGTATGTTGATTGGAGCAAAGAATGAAAGCGATTATTACGGTTGTTGGCAAGGATAGAACGGGGATTGTGGCAGGAGTGTCTAGCAAGATTGCAGAGCTTGGTTTGAATATTGATGATATTTCACAAACGGTTTTAGATGAATTTTTCACGATGATGGCAGTCGTTTCTAGTGATGAAAAGAAAGATTTTACTGTTTTGCGCGAGGAGTTTGAAGCCTTTGGCAAAACTCTCAATATTAAAATCAATATTCAAAGTGCAGCAATTTTTGATGCCATGTACAATATCTAACAGAGGTGAAAAAATGGATATAAAGCAGGTTACTGAAACGATTGCCATGATTGAGGAGCAGAATTTTGATATTCGGACTATCACTATGGGCATTTCACTTCTCGACTGTATTGATACGGATATTGAGCGAGCGGCGGAAAAAATCTATCAGAAGATTACCAGTAAAGCTAGAGATTTGGTAGCTGTCGGAGATGAAATCGCTGCTGAGCTAGGGATTCCCATTGTCAATAAGCGCGTTTCTGTCACGCCTATTTCCCTAATTGGGGCAGCGACCGATAGTGAGGATTATGTGCCACTGGCAAAGGCGCTGGATCGAGCAGCAAAAGAAATTGGTGTTGACTTTATCGGTGGTTTTTCTGCTCTGGTGCAAAAGGGTTATCAAAAAGGAGATGAAATCCTTATCCGTTCCATTCCGCGAGCTTTAGCGGAGACTGATAAGGTTTGCTCCTCTGTCAATATTGGTTCCACCAAGTCAGGCATTAACATGACGGCGGTGGCAGACATGGGACGTGTCATCAAGGAAACGGCTGAACTTTCTGATATGGGAGCTGCGAAATTAGTTGTTTTTGCGAATGCTGTCGAGGACAATCCTTTCATGGCAGGAGCTTTTCACGGTGTCGGTGAAGCGGATGTAGTCATCAATGTTGGGGTTTCTGGTCCTGGTGTTGTCAAGCGTGCGCTGGAAAAAGTCCGTGGTGAGAGCTTTGATGTGGTGGCAGAAACGGTTAAGAAAACAGCCTTTAAAATCACTCGTATCGGTCAATTGGTCGGTCAAATGGCTTCAGAGCGCCTAGGTGTGAAATTTGGAATTGTTGATTTAAGTTTGGCACCAACGCCAGCTGTTGGGGATTCTGTCGCTCGTGTTTTGGAAGAAATGGGATTGGAAACAGTCGGTACGCATGGAACGACGGCAGCTTTGGCTTTGCTTAATGACCAAGTCAAAAAAGGTGGCGTAATGGCTTGCAATCAAGTCGGCGGTTTGTCTGGTGCTTTCATTCCAGTTTCAGAAGACGAGGGGATGATTGCAGCAGTTCAAAATGGTTCTCTCAATCTAGAAAAATTAGAAGCCATGACTGCTATCTGCTCAGTAGGCTTGGATATGATTGCGATTCCTGCGGCAACACCTGCTGAAACCATTGCAGCTATGATTGCCGATGAAGCGGCAATTGGCGTTATCAACCAGAAAACGACAGCGGTGCGGATTATTCCTAAAGGAAAAGAAGGGGACATGATTGAATTTGGCGGTCTTTTAGGAACGGCTCCGGTCATGAAAGTTAATCAGGCGTCATCTGTTGATTTTATCGCGCGTGGTGGACAAATTCCAGCACCAATTCATAGTTTTAAAAATTAAAATGTGGTCTGTATGACAGGCCTTTTCTTTTGAAAAGGAGATTGAAATGACAAAAACGAAATTATACATTATTCGTCATGGAAAAACGATGTTTAATACAATTGGTCGGGCGCAAGGATGGAGTGATACGCCACTTACGGCTGAAGGGGAACGTGGCATCCATGAATTAGGAATTGGTCTGCGAGAGTCGGGATTGAAATTTTCTAAAGCTTTTTCCAGTGACTCTGGGCGAACGATTCAGACCATGGGGATTGTCCTTGAAGAACTCGGTTTAACAGGCAACATTCCTTATACTTTTGACAAACGGATTCGTGAGTGGTGTTTCGGAAGTTTTGATGGAGCCTATGGTGGTGAGCTTTTTTATGGCGTGATTCCACGAGTTCTTAATACAGATGACTATAAGGAGCTGAGTCTACCTGAGTTGGCGAATGGCTTGGTTGAAGTCGATACAGCTGGTTGGGCTGAACCTTGGGAACAATTGAGCAGTCGGATTCTGGATGGGTTTACAGCGATTGCTAAAGATGTAGAAGCTTCTGGCGGGGGCAATGCTCTTGTCGTCAGTCATAGTATGACAATCGGTGCTTTTGCGTATCTGATTGATGAAGCGATTACCAAAAATCCTGGCGTGCAAAATGGCAGTGTAACAGTTGTTGAATATGAAAATGGGAAATTTACCATTCAAACATTAGGAGACATGTCTTATCGCCAAGTGGGTGCTAAGATACTGGAAAAACAAAAATAATTATAAAAACAGGAATGTAAGAAAAGTTGATGTTTACAAATTGTGACTTTTATCTTACTCCTGATTTTTCTTTCATCTCTCAAACGATTTTCTGCAAAAAATGATATAATATAGTGAGAAAAACGGAGGTAAAATATGGCAAAAACAAGATTATACATTGTTCGCCATGGGAAAACCATGTTTAATACAATCGGTCGGGCACAAGGCTGGTCTGATACACCTTTGACCGCTGTGGGAGAACGTGGAATTCGTGAGCTAGGGATTGGACTTCGCAAGTCTGGGATTCAATTTGCAAAAGCTTTTTCTAGTGATAGTGGGCGGACGATTCAAACCATGGGGATTCTGCTAGAGGAACTCGGTTTAACAGGACGCATTCCTTATCGCACAGATAAACGACTTCGCGAATGGTGTTTTGGCAGTTTTGATGGAGCCTATGATGGCGAATTGTTCATGGGAGTGATGCCGCGTGTTTTTAATGTAGAGCATGTTCATCAATTGAGTTATCCTGAGTTGGCCGAAGGTCTGGTGGAAGTGGATACTGCTGGTTGGGCTGAAAGTTGGGAAAAATTGAGCAATCGTATTTGGACAGGATTTTCAGACATTGCAAAAGAAATAGAAGCCTCTGGTGGTGGCAATGCCTTGATTGCTAGCCACGGCATGACTATTGGAACTTTTGTATATCTCATTGACCAAACAAGACCGCATGGTTTAGATAATGGTAGTGTGACGGTTGTTGAGTACGAAGAGGGTCGCTTTACAGTTGAATATGTTGGTGATATGTCTTATCGCACAGTGGGGGCAAAAGAACTAGCAGAACAGTCAGCAAAATAAAGTGTTCAAAATCAACTGATATGAACAAATCAAGGGAGTTTAGATAGAATTTGTATATGAAAAAGCAGGGAAATTTCCCTGCTTTTTCATATATTTCTCGACCAAAGCACAATTCGAAGCTAATGACCTGGGTAATAAATTGGGCTGAATCTGAATTGAAAGCGGATACTTTTTATATTATACTAAAATTGTAGGAGGTATCATCGTGTTATCAAATGAGCTCATTGAAAAATTTCAAATCTTTTCTAGCTATCCGAATGCCTCTATATTAGAATTAGCTGTTCTCCTGAAATCCAATAGAAAAATGGTGCTGACGGATATACGTAAAATCAATGATATATTGTTTAGTGTGGGGTTACCACGGATACAAATAGAAGAATCGTATATTCAAATGCCAGATATTTCTCTCAATGATCTATTTTCCCGGATGTCATTAGACTCAGGTGAATATTTGTTCTTTGAAGAGCGATTGGATATGATCATACTTTATATTCTATTGAATACTGATTTTGTCTCTAATACTCATTTGCAATGCTTACTTCAGATGAGTAAAAATTCGGTTTTATCTGATTTAAAAAAAGCGAGATTGCAGGCAAAGAAATATGGGGGGCAACTTGTCTATACTCGACAAGAAGGTTACATTATACGTGCAACCGACACAAAGCGTATGCTTCTACTTGAGCAAGTGGTAGAAAATATTTTAGCCAAAGCTAGTGGCAGTTGGGTCATCAAATATGTGCTGGATGAATGCCAGATTCAAATAAATGTTGAAGAGATTTATAACTTCTTATATGATTTGGGCTGTCAATATCATTTGGTTTTTATTTTTGAAAAAACCAAAGCAGTGAGCTACTTATTAGCGGTTTTGGCTAGCCAACAATGGGAAGAACAGACTGTCATTGGACCTCCATATTTATCGAAAATGGAACAATCTTCCATAGGGAGACTTGTGAAAGAGTTGGTGGTTTCTTATCCTTTGCTAGAGCAGAAACGTTATTTTATCATGAGTCGGTTAGCAGGATGTATTCAAGGAGATTTGATAGACAATCCAGACCCGTTAATGATTTTCATTATGGATCGGATTATCAATCAAGTAAAAGCTTATACAGGGATTGAATTTAGAGATTCCATTCAATTTAGAAAAGATTTATATGCTCATCTTTATCCGGCTTTTTATCGACTTTTGTTTGATATTCCATTGAATAATCCTTTAAAAGAGCAGATTCTAAAGGATTTCAATTCACTCTTTCATCTTGTAAGGCGAAGTTTGAGCCCTTTGGAAAAATATTTGAAAAAGACGATTAGCAATGATGAAATTGCTTATTTCACCATTCATTTTGGTGGGTATCTGGAGCAGATTGGGACATCAAATCAGAGTGCGAAGTTGACTGCTCTAACTATTTGTCCAAATGGTGTTAGTTCTTCTTTGATTCTTCAGTCGGAGTTAAAGCAGCTATTTCCTAAAATGATATTTCGAGAGGTGCACCAGCTAAAACAGGTGAAAGAAATTGGTGTTTCTACTTACGACATGATTTTTTCAACAATTTATTTTGAAACGAATAAGCCACTTTATTTGTTAAAACCTTTGATGAATTCAATGGAGAAAATCATGTTGAAAAAACAAGTTTGTACCGACTTTAATATAGATGAAATGGGAATTTCTGTTGAAGAATTATTGCAGATTATCCATAGGCATGCAGAGATCAAGGATATGAGTAAGCTTCGCAGAGAATTATCGACTTATATCATGGGTAATCAAGAAAAACAAGAACTAGGAGGATATGGTTTGGTAGATTTACTGGAAAGAAAATTAATAAGGCAGATAGAGTGTGTGCCTGATTGGAAGAAAGCGATTCAAGTGGCATCTGCTCCATTGCTGGAACAAGGTTATATCCACCAATCTTATGTGGAAGGGATGATTGATTCGGTGGAGCAAATGGGACCATATATTGTACTGGCACCAAGGGTTGCTGTTCCACATGCATCGCCTGAATACGGAGTTGATAAATTGGGAATTAGTTTATTGCAACTCAAACAACCTGTGGATTTTGATATAACAGGTGAAGGAGATGAGGAAAAGCAAGTTCAATTAATTTTTGTCTTGGCTGCAGTTGATTCGACTTCCCATCTAAAGTCGTTGCAGGAGCTGGCAATGATTTTGGATGATGAAGAAGTAGTAGGGAGCTTAATTAGGGCGGAAACAATTGATGAAATACTATGCATCATCACAGAAGCAATTGAGAAAGGAGAAAGCTATGATTAAAATTGTAACAGTTTGTGGAAATGGTATCGGCAGCAGTCTTTTACTACGTTTAAAGGTGGAAGCAATAGCTAAAGATTTGGGTATCGAAGTGGAGGTAGAGTCTTGTGACTCAAATGCTGCAGTCGGAAAAGGTGCCGATCTTTACGTAACGGTTAAAGAATTTAAAGATATTTTTCCAGTAGAAACCAAAGTCTGTATTGTCAAAAGCTACACAAATCGTAAGAAGATTGAAGCAGATTTGGTTCCAGTTTTAGAAGAAATGAATCCTTAATAAGAATGGAGGTTTTATGATGAATGGAGTACTGACTTTTTTACAAAATATTTTGAGTGAACCTGCGTTTTTGATGGGCCTGATTGCCTTCGTTGGCTTAGTCGCTTTGCGCACTCCGAGTCACAAGGTGTTGACAGGAACATTAGGACCTATTCTAGGGTATTTGATGTTAGCTGCTGGAGCGACTGTTATCCAACAAAACCTAGCTCCTTTGGCTACTTTGATTGACCAAGGCTTTGGCATTACAGGGGTTGTACCAAATAATGAAGCTGTAACTTCGGTAGCTCAGAAGATTTTAGGTGTTGAAACCATGTCTATCTTGATTGTTGGCTTGGTTTTAAATATTTTGTTTGCACGTTTCACGCGATTCAAATATATCTTTTTAACAGGACACCATAGTTTCTTTATGGCTTGTCTTTTGTCTGCAGTATTGGGAGCGATTGGCTTTAAAGGAATGGCTTTAGTTGCGGTTGGCGGCTTTATTCTTGGGGCCTGGTCTGCAATTTCGCCAGCTATCGGGCAAAAGTATACTCTGAAAGTCACCGATGGAGATGAGATTGCTATGGGACATTTTGGCAGTCTGGGTTACTATCTGTCAGCTTGGATTGGTTCTAAAGTTGGCAAAAACAGTCCCAGTACGGAAGAATTGCATATCTCTGAGAAGTGGAGTTTTTTGAGAAATACAACCATTTCGACAGGCTTGGTAATGGTCGTATTTTACCTCATTGCAGTTGTAGCCTGTCTCATCAATAATCCTAAAACTGTAACAGAATTAGCAGCAGGGAAAAATCCGTTCATCTTTGCTATTGTAGGCGGTTTGACATTCGCAGTTGGTGTCGCTATCGTTTATGCTGGTGTTCGGATGATTTTGGCAGATTTGATTCCAGCTTTCCAAGGTATCGCAATGAAATTGATTCCGAATGCTGTTCCTGCTGTGGATTGTGCTGTATTCTTTCCTTATGCTCCGACGGCTGTTATTCTCGGTTTTGCTTTTAGTTTCCTTGGAGGTTTGCTTGGTATGTTCGTGTTAGGAGCAATTGGTGGTGTTTTGATTGTTCCTGGTATGGTGCCTCACTTTTTCTGCGGAGCAACTGCTGGAATATTCGGAAATGCAACAGGGGGGCGACGTGGAGCTATTTTGGGATCTTTTGTAAATGGCTTGTTTCTAGCCTTTCTTCCTGCAACGCTCTTACCCGTTTTAGGAAAATTGGGTTTTGCAAATACAACGTTTGGCGATTTTGACTTTGGCGTATTTGGAATTTTGCTGGGTAATGTTGGAAATTCCATTGGACAAATCGGTGTTTATCTGATTGTAGCGGTTTTAGTCGTGGTTTTACTGTTACCATCCATCATTACAAAGGGAAATACAGCTTTAAATAATATTTCTGAAGAATAACATTAAGGAGAAAAATATGGTTAAAACATTATCTATTAAAGTTTACTCAGATGGTGCGGTATTGGATAAGATGTTAAAGGATTTAGAGTCTGGGTTAGTATCAGGTTTTACGACCAATCCTAGTCTAATGAAAAAAGCGGGCATTACAAGTTATGTAGAATTTGCCAAAGAAGTGTTGACAAAAATTACAGAATTTCCAGTGTCATTTGAGGTGTTTTCAGACGAGATGGAAATCATGGAAAAAGAAGCGGAATTCTTAGCTTCTCTCGGTGAAAATGTCTATGTGAAAATTCCGGTCATCAATTCTCGAGGTGAATCAACTCTTCCTCTCATTGATCGATTAACATCTAAAGGAATTAAAGTTAATGTGACAGCGGTGTTTACTGTAGAACAAGTCAAGGAAATTGTGCCAGTTTTAAAGGCAGGACTGCCGTCAATCGTGTCTGTCTTTGCGGGGCGGATAGCTGATACAGGTGTGGATCCGATACCGATTATGAAAGAATCTTTGACTTTATGTCATCAAAAATCTAGTGTGGAATTGCTGTGGGCGAGTCCACGAGAAGCATACAATATTTATCAAGCAGACGAGTTAGGTGTAGATATTATCACTTGTACACCAGATTTGATTCAAAAATTATCTCTCAATGGCAAAGATCTATATGAGTATTCATTGGAAACTGTTCAGATGTTTCTCCGTGATAGCACTAGCTTAGGGTTTAAGATAATAGAAGAATGATGTGCAAATACTTCATCTTAAGTCTGATTTTTAGCACTCTTGTAAAAAGAGTGCTAATTTTTTGAGTTTTTATCTTGACTTTGGTGTGGAAGAGTGTATAATAGAATCATGAGTTAGCACTCGAGTAGGTTGAGTGCTAATTGTGATTGGAATCTTGATTGGAGGTGATGCCGTGGTCACGGAGCGTCAAAATGAGATTTTGAATTTGATTATTGATATCTTTACCAAGACCCACGAGCCAGTCGGATCCAAAGCGCTACAAGAGTCAATCAAATCAAGCAGTGCGACGATTCGTAATGATATGGCTATTCTTGAAAAACAAGGCCTTTTAGAAAAAGCACACACATCAAGTGGACGTAAGCCTAGTGTTGCAGGTTTTCAATACTTTGTCAAACACTCCCTTTCCTTTGATCGTCTTGCTGAAAATGAACTCTATGAAGTGATAAAGGCATTTGATCGTGAATTCTTCAAGTTAGAGGATGTTCTTCAACAGGCAGCAGATGTTCTTTCAATGTTGAGCGGATGTACAGTGGCAGCACTTGATGTAGAGCCAAGTCAACAACGCTTGACTGCTTTTGACATCGTGATTCTCAGCCAACATACAGCTTTAGCAGTTTTCACTTTAGATGAGTCCAATACGATTACCAGCCAGTTCGTGATCCCCCGTAATTTCCTACGAGGTGATTTGATTCAGCTGAAAGAATTGATTCAAGATCGTTTTTTAGGACAAACAGTTCTTGATATTCACTATAAAATCCGAACAGAGATTCCTCAGATTATCCAGCGTTATTTTACAACGACCGATAATGTTCTGGATCTTTTCGAGCATATCTTTAGTGATATTTTCAAAGAAAATGTCATTGTGTCTGGGAAGGTAAGATTATTAGATTTTGCAGATTTAGAGAGTTATCAGTTCTTTGATCAGCCCCAAAAAGTAGCTTTTGAGCTTCGAGATAGTTTAGCTGAAGATCAGATGCAAAGTGTGCGCGTGGCAGACAGCAGAGAAAGCTGTTTGGCTGATTTGACTCTAATTTCCAGCAAATTCCTCATTCCTTATCGAGGTTTTGGGGTGCTGGCAGTTGTTGGTCCGGTTAATCTTGATTACCAACGGCTGGTCAGCCAGATGAATGTTGTCAACCGTGTGCTGACCATGAAATTGACTGATTTTTATCGATATCTGAGTAGTAATCACTATGAAGTCCATTAATTATAGTATAAATATTCCTAAAAAGGAGGTGCCTTGTGGCAAAACATAAACAAGAAGAACATCCAGAAGATGTAGAAGTAAAAGAGGAAGCTGTAGAAACAACTGAGCAGGTTGAATCAGTAAGTCCTGAAAAAACAGAATTAGAACTAGCCAATGAGCGTGCAGAAGATTTTGAAAACAAATATC
Source organism: Streptococcus sp. HMSC067A03 (assembly GCF_001814295.1). Taxonomy (NCBI): domain Bacteria; kingdom Bacillati; phylum Bacillota; class Bacilli; order Lactobacillales; family Streptococcaceae; genus Streptococcus; species Streptococcus sp. HMSC067A03. The sequence goes on from NZ_KV815648.1 coordinate 46,003, forward strand.
TCCGTGCTCACGCTGAAATGCAAAATATTCAGCGCCGTGCTAATGAAGAACGCCAGCAGCTGCAAAGATACCGCAGTCAGGATCTGGCAAAAGCTATCTTGCCTTCGTTGGACAATTTAGAGCGAGCTCTGGCTGTCGAAGGGTTGACGGATGATGTCAAAAAAGGCTTAGAGATGGTGCAGGAAAGCTTGATTCACGCTCTGAAGGAAGAGGGAATTGAAGAAATCGCAGCGGACGGAGCATTTGACCATAACTATCACATGGCCATCCAAACAGTTCCAGCTGATGATGAGCACCCTGCCGACACTATTGCACAGGTCTTCCAAAAAGGCTACAAACTCCATGACCGCATCTTAAGACCAGCAATGGTGGTTGTTTATAATTAGGCGGTAAGTCAGAAATCTGTGATTTCGTTGACGCACCCCCGCAAGGGTGATTAGGCTGGTCACGAGCGTTTGCGAAGTGAACTGCCAATCAGCTACTGCGTAAAATTTGTCCGAAACGACAATAAACTATGAAGGAAGAAAACATTCGTTTAGCTTTGCTTCTGATGAGCGAAGCGAACCAAAGACGATACTCTTTGTCGTGGCGCTACTTACGCAAACTTTGAGACTTTAGGCTCAAAGTTTAGTCAAAGAGATTGACGAAGTCAAGCTCTGACGGCGTCGCCACCTAAGAAGAGTATCAAAAAGAAAATTAAAGTAAAAATAGGAAATAAGAAAGGATTTGAACCCGAACGAAATGCTCGGAAAATAGATAAACCGCCTGGCATTCATCGAATGCTTCGTTGGTTCCCTAATTTTCAGTCGCATTGTCGGCGTTCTTGGTATCATTATTATGTCTAAAATTATCGGTATTGACTTAGGTACAACAAACTCAGCAGTTGCAGTTCTTGAAGGAACTGAAAGCAAAATTATCGCAAATCCAGAAGGAAATCGCACAACTCCGTCTGTCGTATCATTTAAAAATGGTGAAATCATCGTTGGCGATGCTGCAAAACGTCAAGCAGTGACAAACCCAGATACAGTGATTTCTATCAAATCAAAAATGGGAACTTCTGAAAAAGTTTCTGCTAACGGAAAAGAGTACACTCCACAAGAAATTTCAGCCATGATTCTGCAATACTTGAAAGGTTATGCAGAAGATTATCTTGGTGAAAAAGTAACTAAGGCAGTTATCACTGTGCCAGCTTACTTTAACGATGCACAACGTCAAGCGACCAAAGACGCTGGTAAAATCGCTGGTCTTGAAGTAGAACGGATTGTCAACGAACCAACAGCTGCAGCCCTTGCTTATGGTCTGGATAAGACTGATAAAGAAGAAAAAATCTTGGTATTTGACCTTGGTGGTGGTACTTTTGACGTCTCTATCCTTGAATTGGGTGATGGTGTCTTCGACGTATTAGCAACTGCAGGGGACAACAAACTCGGTGGTGACGACTTTGACCAAAAGATTATTGACCATATGGTAGCTGAGTTTAAGAAAGAAAACGGCATTGACTTATCAACTGACAAGATGGCGCTTCAACGTTTGAAAGACGCAGCTGAAAAAGCAAAGAAGGATCTTTCAGGTGTGACTTCAACGCAAATCAGCCTGCCATTTATCACAGCTGGTGAAGCTGGACCGCTCCACTTGGAAATGACCTTGACTCGTGCTAAATTTGATGATTTAACACGTGATCTTGTAGACCGTACAAAAGGTCCTGTTCGTCGTGCTTTATCTGACGCTGGACTTTCTCTGTCAGAAATCGATGAAGTTATCCTAGTTGGTGGATCAACTCGTATCCCTGCCGTTGTGGAAGCTGTTAAGGCTGAAACTGGTAAAGAACCAAACAAATCAGTGAACCCTGACGAAGTTGTTGCCATGGGTGCAGCTATCCAAGGTGGCGTCATCACTGGTGATGTCAAAGACGTTGTCCTTCTTGACGTAACACCATTGTCACTTGGTATCGAAACAATGGGTGGAGTTTTCACAAAACTGATTGACCGCAACACAACGATTCCAACATCTAAATCACAAGTCTTCTCAACTGCAGCAGACAACCAACCAGCTGTTGATATCCACGTTCTTCAAGGGGAACGCCCAATGGCAGCAGATAACAAGACTCTTGGACGTTTCCAATTGACAGATATCCCAGCTGCTCCTCGCGGAATCCCTCAAATCGAAGTAACATTTGACATTGATAAGAACGGTATCGTGTCTGTTAAAGCCAAAGACCTTGGAACTCAAAAAGAACAACACATTGTCATCCAATCTAACAGCGGCCTGACTGACGAAGAAATCGACCGCATGATGAAGGATGCAGAAGCGAACGCTGAAGCAGATAAGAAACGTAAAGAAGAAGTTGATCTTCGTAACGAAGTTGACCAAGCTATCTTTGCGACTGAAAAGACTATCAAGGAAACAGAAGGTAAAGGCTTCGACGCAGAGCGTGACGCTGCCCAAGCTGCTCTTGATGAACTTAAGAAAGCGCAAGAAGACAATAACTTGGACGACATGAAGGCGAAATTGGAAGCTCTCAACGAAAAAGCTCAAGCATTGGCAATGAAACTCTACGAACAAGCCGCTGCAGCCCAACAAGCTCAAGCAGGAGCAGAAAGCGCACAAGCAACAGGAAACGCAGGCGATGACGTCGTAGACGGAGAGTTTACTGAAAAATAAGATGCAAAGCCCGTTAAAACCTCACAGTGAAAATAGGAAATCTGATGCAGAAACTTTAGTTTCTAGAAAGATTTATCTTTTTCACCAAGAGGTTAGGGCGTGCTCGATTCAGCATTACTAGTTTGATTTTTAAAACTCGAACGTCGTAATGATAGGAAGAAATCCAGAGGTTGTAAGCCAGCCTCTGTTTTTCGGTAAGAAAGAAATTGGAATGGAAACTTCCGGTTCTTTCTTATACTAAGTTAGAAAGGAACTGAACCCGACCTAAATTCTCAGAAAAAAGAGAAATCAGCCTAGGAGCATCGCTCCGTCGCTTGATTTCCTATTTTTCAGTCGAATTTTACAGTCTTGGTATCTTAAATGAACAATACAGAATATTATGACCGTCTAGGTGTCTCTAAGAATGCATCTCAGGATGAGATCAAGAAAGCCTATCGGAAATTATCAAAGAAATATCACCCAGACATCAATAAAGAACCGGGTGCTGAAGAGAAATACAAGAAAGTCCAAGAGGCTTATGAAACCTTGAGTGATGAGCAAAAACGGGCAGCCTATGACCAATATGGTGCTGCGGGTGCCAATGGCGGCTTCGGTGGTGGAGCTGGCGGTTTCGGTGGCTTTGATGGTTCTAGCTTTGGTGGCTTTGAAGATATTTTCTCTAGCTTCTTTGGTGGAGGCGGTGCAAGTCGCAATCCAAACGCACCTCGTCAAGGAGATGATCTGCAATATCGAGTCAACCTTAAGTTTGAAGAAGCGATTTTTGGCACAGATAAAGAAATTAAATACAATCGTGAGGCAACCTGTCATACTTGTCATGGTTCTGGTGCGAAACCAGGAACCAGTCCAGTCACTTGTAGCCGCTGTCGTGGGGCAGGCGTGATCAATGTGGATACACAAACACCTCTTGGAATGATGCGCCGTCAGGTGACCTGTGATGTCTGTCATGGGCGTGGACAAGAAATCAAAGACCCTTGCCAAACTTGTCACGGAACAGGGCATGAAAAGCAAGCTCATAGTGTTCATGTTAAAATTCCAGCAGGTGTTGAAACTGGTCAACAAGTTCGCTTATCTGGGCAAGGTGAAGCTGGTTTCAATGGTGGACCTTATGGTGATTTGTATGTCGTCGTTCAGGTGGAATCAAGTGACAAGTTTGAACGGGATGGATCAACCATTTATTATAAGCTCAATCTCAATTTCGTTCAAGCAGCTTTAGGTGACAGCGTGGAAATACCAACCGTTCACGGTGATGTGGAATTAACCATTCCAGAAGGAACGCAAACCGGCAAACGATTCCGCCTACGTGGAAAGGGAGCACCGAGCCTTCGTGGCGGCAGCATGGGAGACCAGTATGTCACAGTCAATGTTGTAACACCGACAGGACTTAATGACAAACAAAAAGCAGCGCTGAAAGAGTTCGCAGAAGCTGGTGATATGAAAATCAATCCAAAGAAAAAAGGTTTCTTTGATAAAATGAAAGATGCCTTTGAGCAATAAGAAAAGAGCAGTTTGACGCTGCTCTTTTATATTATAAGGATAAAAATGTGTGTTTTTCATCTTTGGTGATGACGCGCTTGATACCAGTTGGTTGTGTGGAAACAAGTTTTGCTAGAAAATTTGGGTAGGCTTGATACTCATCCATTCGATCTAGTGGAATCCATTCAACTGTTTCGGCAGCAGAAAAGCTTGGGAACTGCTGGCCTTTTGACTTCATCAAGTAATAAAAGGAAATTTCATGGCAATTCAGACCGGCTAATTTGCCAGAACTTTGTTGGAAAAAATTTTCGTGAATGAACAGCAATCGATCGATTTCGTAGTCCTGTCCAGTTTCTTCCTTAATTTCTCGAAGAACAGCTTCTTCTGATGTTTCTCCTAGCTGAACAGCTCCACCTAAAGGATAAAAATAATCCTCGTTTGGATTGGTCATAAAAGCAAGCGCGCCTTCTTCAATAATGACGGCAGCAGCTTTGTAACGAAATCGAAATTTCTTTTCGCAAAAAGTAATATCAGTCATTTATCTTTCCTCCGTATTCTAGTGTAGCATATTTTTAATGAAAATCTGTCCCCGGACAGTTGGGTTTTTAGTTTCTTGTTTTCCAATTTATTTCTTGTTACAATAAACACATGACACGATATAAAGCGATTATTTCTTACGATGGTCATGACTTTGCTGGTTTTCAGCGGCAACCTCATGCTCGCAGCGTTCAAGAAGAGATTGAAAAGACTTTAACTAAAATCAATAGAGGAAAGCCTGTCATCGTTCATGGAGCTGGACGCACAGACAGTGGCGTTCATGCTTTGGGGCAGGTAATTCATTTTAATTTACCACAAAAAAGGGATGAAGAAAAACTACGTTTCGCACTTGATACGCAGACACCAGAAGACATTGATTTTATTAGCGTAGAAGAGGTGAATGAAGATTTTCATTCAAGATATTGTAAACACAGCAAGACCTATGAATTTATAGTGGATATCGGGCGTCCTAAAAATCCTATGATGCGCCATTATGCAACCCATTACCCTTATCCGCTTGATTTGAGTTTGATTGAAGAAGCTATTGAAAAGTTAGAAGGAACTCATGATTTTACGGGTTTTACAGCTTCAGGGACTAGTGTGGAAAATAAAGTTCGGACGATTACAAAAGCATACTTAGACTTTGATGAGAAACGCAACTTTCTGATTTTTACTTTCTCTGGCAATGGCTTCTTGTATAAGCAAATTCGCAATATGGTCGGTACTTTATTGAAAATTGGAAATAAACGAATGCCAGTTGAGCAAATTGATAGAATTTTAACAGAGAAAAATCGTCATTTGGCTGGACCAACAGCAGCACCAAACGGACTTTATCTAAAGGAGATACGATATGAGGAATAATCTTATTCTGGCAATTTCAGGGAATGATATCTTTAGCGGTGGCGGATTGCACGCTGATTTAGCCACTTATACAGTCAATCAACTACATGGTTTTGTGGCAGTGACTTGCCTGACAGCCATGACAGAGCAAGGTTTTGAAGTCATTCCTGTTGATTCTACTGTTTTTTCTCAGCAGCTTCATTCTCTCAAGAATGTGCCTTTCTCAGCCATCAAACTAGGACTCTTACCAAATGTTGAAATAGCAGATTTGGCCTTGGATTTTGTGAAAGCTCATGCAGGCATTCCTGTCGTATTAGATCCTGTCTTGGTTTGCAAGGAAACTCATGATGTCGAGGTCTCAGCACTTCGAGAGGAACTGATTAAATTTTTCCCTTATGCAAGTATTATCACGCCTAATTTACCAGAAGCCGAACTATTGGCTCAAAAAGAGTTGCGAACGGTGGAAGACGTAAAAGAAGCGGCTAGAATTTTCCATTTCTTAGGTGCTAAATCCGTTGTTATCAAAGGAGGGAATCGTCTAGATTCTCAAAAAGCAGTTGATGTTTTTTATAATGGAGAGCAGTTTCAATTTCTGGAATCACCTGTTTTAGACAACAATAACACGGGCGCTGGCTGTACCTTTGCTTCTAGCATTGCCAGTCAGTTAGTGTTAGGAAAATCAATTGTTGAAGCAGTTCAAATTTCAAAAAAATTTGTTTACCAAGCTATCCAACATTCAGATCAATATGGGGTTGTTCAATATGAAAAAAAATCAGACATATAAACTTGTCCTTTTGTCCATGATTGCTGCGTTGACAGTTGTTTTGGGCTACTATTTAAAAATTCCAACACCAACGGGGATTTTAACGTTCCTTGATGCAGGTATTTTCTTTACCGCCTTTTATTTTGGCAGAAAAGAAGGAGCAATCGTCGGTGGTTTAGCTGGGTTTCTCATTGATTTGCTTTCGGGTTATCCACAGTGGATGTTCTTTAGCTTGATTTTTCATAGTTTACAAGGATATTTTGCAGGTTTTAAAGGAAGAAATCGTTATCTCGGTTTGGTGTTGGCTACGCTTGTTATGGTAGGAGGTTATGCTGTTGCTTCCACTATCATGCATGGTTGGGGAGCGGCTTTTCCAGAAATATTTCCTAACTTTTGCCAAAATACCTTAGGGATAATTGTCGGATCTATTTTGAATAAACTGTTGACAGATGTTTTGAAAAAGTCAAACAAATAAGGGCGGTGTCCTCTTGGGCTTCTAAAAGCTCTATTTGTAAATATATTCAGAAGTATTTATGACAAAATGAAACGAGGCGAAATGATGAATTTACCAGAATTGAAAAAACAAACTCAAACCATTTTAGCAGATGTTTTAGAGAAATCAGCACTATCTTCCGGTGATATTTTTGTACTGGGCTTGTCTTCCAGTGAGGTGATTGGAGGGCATATTGGAAAAAATTCCAGTCAAGAAGTGGGAGAAGTTGTTGTCAAAACTATGTTGGATATGTTGTCAGTTCGCGGAATTTACTTGGCAGTTCAGGGATGTGAACATGTCAATCGTGCTTTGGTCGTGGAGAAAGAATTGGCGCAGAAACAAAATCTGGAAATTGTCAATGTGTTGCCAACTCTTCATGCTGGTGGAAGTGGTCAATTAGCAGCTTTTAAATATATGAACAACCCAGTTGAAGTGGAATTTATTACGGCTCAAGCAGGGATGGATATCGGAGATACAGCAATTGGTATGCATATTAAGCACGTCCAAATTCCAGTACGACCAATTTTGAGAGAACTCGGAGAAGCGCATGTGACTGCGCTTGCCAGTCGTCCAAAGCTAATCGGTGGAGCGCGAGCTGCTTACCAAAAAGATAAAATTCGAAAAGCATAAAGAGCAAAATCAGCAAATGGACGGAAAAATCGTTAAATTTTTCATTAGAAAATTTGTGAAATAACGTGTATTTATGGTATAATTGATTGTATTCAATAAATTTTAAGGAGAAATGACAGAATGTCTGTATCATTTGAAAGCAAAGAAACAAATCGCGGAGTTTTGACATTTACAATTAGTCAAGAACAAATCAAGCCAGAATTGGATCGTGTATTTAACTCAGTTAAGAAGAATCTGAATGTACCAGGTTTCCGTAAAGGTCATCTTCCTCGTCCAGTGTTTAATCAAAGATTTGGTGAAGAAGCTCTTTACCAAGATACATTAAATGCTCTTCTCCCAGCTGCTTATGAAGCTGCTGTTAAAGAAGCAGAGATCGAAGTTGTTGCTCAACCACAATTTGATGTGGCGTCTATGGAAAAAGGTCAAGATTGGACCATTACTGCGGAAGTGGTTACAAAACCCGAAGTAAAATTAGGTGAGTATAAAAACTTAGAAGTATCTGTTGATGTCTCTAAAGAAGTATCTGATGCAGATGTAGATGCAAGAATTGAACGCGAACGCAATAATTTAGCAGAACTTGTATTGAAAGAAGATAAGGCTGCTAATGGTGATACAGTTGTGATTGATTTTGTTGGAACAGTTGACGGCGTTGAATTTGATGGTGGTAAAGGAGATAACTTCTCACTTGAACTTGGAAGCGGTCAATTCATTCCAGGTTTTGAAGACCAATTAGTTGGACATGCTGCTGGTGAAACAGTAGAAGTAAACGTGACATTCCCAGAAGACTATCAAGCAACAGATCTTGCAGGTAAAGATGCTAAATTTGTGACTACGATTCATGAAGTCAAAGAAAAAGAAGTTCCAGAAGTAGATGACGAACTTGCCAAAGACATTGATGAAGATGTTGAAACACTGGATGAATTAAAAGAAAAATACCGCAAAGAATTGGCTGAATCAAAAGAAATTGCGTTTGATGATGCAGTTGAATCTGCGGCACTTGACCTTGCAGTAGAAAATGCAGAAATCGTTGAATTGCCAGAAGAAATGGTTCACGAAGAAGTTCATCGCTCTGTAAATGAATTTCTTGGGAACATGCAACGTCAAGGTATTTCACCAGACATGTACTTCCAAATCACTGGTACAACTCAAGAAGATCTTCATAAACAACATGAAGCTGACGCTGAAAAACGTACTAAGACTAATCTTGTGATTGAAGCTGTTGCAAAAGCAGAAGGATTTGAAGCGAGCGATGAAGACATCGAAGCAGAAATTTCTTCACTTGCAACTGACTACAACATGGAAGTGGAGCGTGTTCGTCAACTTCTTTCAACAGATATGTTGAAACATGATATTGTTATTAAAAAAGCCGTTGAATTGATTACAAGTACTGCAAAAGTAAAATAATCTAATGATACATAAGGCAAATTCAGTCGGAGATTCGGCTGAATTGCCTTTTTGCTTCTTTTATATAAAAGTAGAAGTCATTTTGATGAAAAAGAGTGATTTTCTTGATTGGAAAATAAAATTCTTTTTGACGAAAGAAGATTTTTATCGTACAATAAAAAGTAGCGAAAATTCAACAAATTAATTTTTAAGAGCAAGTCTAAAAAAGCTCTTAAACCTTAAAAGGAGATCAATTTTGGAATTAGAAGTATTTGCTGGACAAGAAAAAAGTGAACTTTCTATGATTGAAGTGGCGCGTGCTATTTTAGAGACACGTGGTCGCAATCATGAAATGTATTTTAATGACCTTGTCAATGAAATTCAAAATTACCTTGAAAAATCAAATAGTGATATTCGTGAAGCCTTGCCGCTTTTTTATACAGAGTTAAATGTAGACGGCAGTTTCATTCCTCTAGGAGATAACAAATGGGGCTTGCGTTCATGGTATGCGATTGACGAGGTGGATGAGGAAATTATCGCCCTTGAAGATAACGATGAAGAAACTCCTAAGAAACGGAAGAAAAAACGTGTGAATGCCTTTATGGACGGAGATGAAAATGCCATTGATTACAATGACGATGATCCAGAAGATGAAGACTCATATGAAGCAGATCCTGCCCTTAATTATGACGAGGATAATCCGGACGACGAAAAGAGTGAAGTAGAAGCGTATGATGCTGAAATCAATGAAATTGCACCTGATGATTTAGGTGAAGAAGTCGAACTCAATGAAGAGGATGAAGACTATTCAGATGATGAGGTGGATTCAGAGGATGAAGAATAGTTAAGTCCGCTAACGTTTGCTTCTGTTCTTATTTGACAAAAAATTTATTCTGCGATATTATAATATCGGGCACTTCTTTTAAGAAGTCAAAAGCTCCCTAGCTCTAGGGAGCTGTTTTTGTTTTTGCTATTAGAAGTGAACACGCCTGAAAACATCGAAAAAGCAAAGGTTGATTTATGAATAGTCGTTTCCCATTTTCGTGTGTTTTCTAAATGAGTTTTGTATCTTAGATAAGGAGAATGTATGGCAACAAAATATATTTTTGTTACAGGTGGTGTAGTTAGTTCGATCGGTAAAGGGATTGTGGCAGCAAGTCTTGGTCGTCTTTTGAAAAATCGTGGTCTTAAGGTAACCATTCAAAAGTTTGATCCATATATCAATATTGACCCAGGAACGATGAGCCCTTATCAACATGGGGAAGTATTTGTGACGGATGATGGTGCAGAAACTGACTTAGACCTCGGGCATTATGAACGCTTTATTGATATTAACTTAAATAAATATTCAAATGTGACAACGGGTAAGATTTATAGCGAAGTTCTTCGTAAAGAACGTAAAGGTGAGTACCTTGGAGCAACTGTTCAAGTCATTCCACACATTACAGATGCTCTAAAAGAAAAAATTAAACGCGCTGCAACGACAACAGACTCTGACGTGATTATCACAGAAGTAGGAGGAACTGTTGGAGATATTGAAAGTTTGCCATTCTTAGAAGCACTTCGTCAAATGAAGGCAGATGTTGGTGCAGATAATGTGATGTATATCCACACGACATTGCTTCCTTATCTGAAAGCTGCTGGGGAAATGAAAACGAAGCCCACTCAGCATTCTGTAAAAGAATTGCGTGGTCTTGGAATTCAACCGAACATGCTTGTTATTCGTACTGAAAAACCGGCTGGCCAAAATATTAAGAACAAATTGGCACAATTTTGTGATGTAGCACCAGAAGCAGTGATTGAGTCCTTAGATGTGGAACATTTGTACCAAATTCCGCTCAATCTGCAAGCGCAAAACATGGATCAGATCGTTTGTGATCACTTGAAGTTGGATGTGCCAGAAGCAGATATGACGGATTGGTCTGCTATGGTTGATAAAGTCATGAACTTGAAGAAACAAGTAAAAATTGCACTGGTTGGGAAATATGTGGAATTACCAGATGCTTACATTTCTGTTGTGGAAGCTCTCAAACATTCTGGTTACGCCAATGATGCAGAAATTAAACTGAGCTGGATCAATGCGAATGATGTCACAACTGAAAATGTCGCCGAGTTGCTGAATGATGCGGACGGGATTATTGTGCCGGGTGGATTTGGTCATCGTGGAACGGAAGGAAAGATTGCGACGATTCAATATGCGCGTGAAAATGATGTGCCAATGCTTGGAATTTGCCTTGGTATGCAGTTGACTTGTGTTGAGTTTGCTCGCCATGTGTTAGGATTTGAAGATGCTAATTCTTCAGAATTAAATCCTGATACGAAGCATCCTGTTATTGATTTGATGCGTGATCAGATTGATGTGGAAGATATGGGAGGGACACTTCGCTTAGGACTTTATCCGTCTAAGTTGAAACGTGGTTCCAAAGCCGCTGCAGCTTATGATAATCAAGAAGTTGTTCAGCGTCGCCACCGCCACCGTTACGAATTTAATAATGAATTCCGTCAACAATTTGAAGATGCCGGTTTTGTATTCTCAGGAGTTTCACCGGACAATCGCTTGGTGGAAATTGTTGAAATTCCAGAAAATAAATTCTTTGTGGCTTGTCAATACCACCCAGAATTATCTAGCCGTCCTAATCGTCCAGAAGGACTTTATACAGCTTTTGTTACAGCAGCAGTTGAAAATAGTGAGAAATAAGATTGGAAGCAATTCCAGTCTTTTTAGCATTTCTCATAGGAGAAAAATTTGTTAATATGAATGAAAGACAGCATTTTAAAACTAAAGTAAGAAATTTTCTCCTAAAAATGATACAATTTGAATAGTTGATGAGCTCAATAAATAATGAAACGGAGGTGGATCATGATGAAGTTTATACTGAATGAAAGTCTTGCAATGCTTGGGATTAAAAATGTGGTTATTGGCATCGCTAAAAATGTAGACCCACATGCACCTTTACCTGCTTCATTTTTGAAAAAGCAAAAAGAGATGGAAAAGTGGGCATTGAATTGCGATATCGATGAGGTGTCTGATACTCCAGTCATTCAAGGCTACAAGGATTTGTTGCAAAGTGTCGGACGTAGTGTCAAGAAGAATCCTCCTACCGTTTTGGCGCTTATTCGGAATATTCGACATCGTGGCTCCTTCCCGAATATTAATAGTATTATTGATATTTATAATGTTGAATCTTTACATTCTTTATTAGCCATCGGTGGGCATGATTTGGATAAAATAGCGGGGCAAATTGAATTTACGGTTAGTCAAAAAGAAGATGTTTTTCTACCGATTTTATCCACGGAAAAACACGTTTCACAGACTGATTATGTTTATCGTGATCAAAAAGGAATTTTAGCATGGCTAGATGTTCGTGACGGAGAAAACTATAAATTTGATGACGAGACAAAGAATGCTATTTTTATCATTCAAGGAAATGCTCATACATCTGTTGAAATGCGTTTAGAAGCACTGAAACGCATTGAGAACGATTTAGCAGAATGTATGCCGAATCTGGAGTTTGAAACGTATGTCATTTGTTCAGAGAAAAAGACATAAAAACAGTGTATTCACTGATAGGATACGAGAAGTAAATCTGTTTTTTTGAAGGCATTTGGAATACAATCACATTTTTTAGTAAAAGATTTGTTTGAAAATTCTTTACTTTTTAGTAAGATATAGTATAATTAGAATATATCATAGTTTTCGGAGGTACCTATGAAAAAAAGTAAAATTATTGCAGTAGCAGGGGTAGCCCTACTAACTGCTGGTTTTTTAACAGCTTGCTCGGGTTCGAAATCGAACTCAGCTGAAACAAAATTTGGTTATGTGTATTCTGGTGATCCAGAAACTTTGGATTATGTAACATCAGGAAAAGCAACCACTAGCGATCTTGTGACAAATGGAGTTGACGGATTGTTAGAAAATGACAAATATGGAAATCTTGTACCATCAATGGCTAAGTCATGGACTGTATCAAAAGATGGTTTAACCTATACTTATAAACTTCGTAAGGGTGCCAAATGGTACACATCAGAAGGTGAAGAATATGCTGAAGTCAAGGCGCAAGATTTTGTAACTGGACTGAAACATGCTGCCGATAAAAAATCTGAGGCGCTTTATTTGGTTCAAAACTCAATTAAAGGTTTAGATGCTTACGTGAATGGTCAGACAAAAGACTTTTCAACGGTAGGTGTGAAAGCGGTTGATGATTATACTGTTCAGTATACATTGAACAAGCCAGAACCATATTGGAATTCTAAGACAACCTCTGCCATTATGTGGCCAATCAATGCAGAATTTTTGAAATCTAAAGGAAATAAATTTGGCCAATCAACAGACCCTAACTCAATCCTTTATAATGGACCATTCTTGATGAAAGCTATCACAGCAAAATCTGCGGTAGAATATGTTAAAAACAAACATTATTGGGATAAAGATAAAGTAAAAGTTGATAGCATTAAACTTGCTTACTATGATGGTCAAGACCAAGACTCATTGGCTCGTAATTTCAAAGATGGGGCATACTCATACGCACGCCTCTTCCCAACAAGTTCAAACTTTGCAACTTTTGAAAAACAATTCAAGGACAATATCTATACAGCAGAAGCAGGCTCTGGAACGGCTGCTTTAGCCCTTAATATTGACCGTCAATCTTACAACCATACGGCTAAGAAAACAGATGAAGAAAAAAATTCAACGAAAAAGGCATTGTTGAACAAAGACTTCCGTCAAGCTTTGAACTTTGCACTTGACCGCGAATCTTATGCAGCACAAGTAAATGGTAAAGATGGTGCTGCCACAGCAATCCGTAATATGTTTGTACCATCTAATTTTGTTCAAGTTGGTGAAAAATCATTTAGTGATGTTGTAGAAGAAAAATTAGCAAGCTATGGCGATGACTGGAAGGGTGTCAAACTAGCTGATTCACAAAATGGCTTGTACAATCCAACAAAAGCAAAAGCAAAATTTGCAAAAGCAAAAGAAGCTTTGCAAGCTCAAGGTGTGAAATTCCCAATCCACTTAGACGTTCCTGTTGTAGAAACTTCTAAGAACTACGTTGCTCGGATGCAGTCTTTAAAACAATCTGTTGAAAAAGTACTCGGCAAAGAAAATGTTGTCATGGACTTGAATATGATGTCAGAAGACGACTTTAATAACGTCACTTACTATGCTCCAAATGCAGCTGGAGAAGACTGGGATATTTCAGGTGCTGTTGGTTGGAGTCCTGATTATCAAGATCCATCTACTTATCTTGATATTTTGAAATCAACGGCTTCTGACAATACGAAGACTTGGTTTGGTTTTGACTCTGGTAGTGAAAATGCCGGTGCTAAAGCAGTTGGCTTGGACGAATATAATAAATTAGTCGATGAAGCAGGTGCAGAAACAACAGATATTGCAAAACGCTATGAAAAATATGCAGCAGCACAAGCTTGGTTGACAGATAGCTCGCTTGTCTTGCCAACAATGGCTTCAACAGGTGCCGGAACTTTTGTGTCACGCATTCAACCGTTCTCAGGTGCATTTGCGCAAACAGGTAGTAAAGGTAGCTCAACCTACTATAAATACATTAAAGTCGGTAAAGATGCTGTCACGAAGAAGGACTATGAAGCAGCTAAGAAGAAATGGCAAAAAGAAAAAGCCGAGTCTAATAAAAAAGCTCAAGATGAATTAGCTGATCATGTAAAATAATACAATGATAAAAGCAGGTAAAACTCACTAAAAGGTGAGGAAAACCTGCTTTTTTAATTTTTAAAGGTTAATAGATTAATATAAACCTTATTAAATCAGCTTCCAAAATATGTCATAAAATTTAGAAAATTCTATTTACTTTTTACTGTTTGTGTGCTAGAATGTATAAAAATAATGAATTTGGGAGGAATATTCATGAAGAAAAGTAAAATCATTGCTTTAGCGGCTGTTACCCTACTTACAGCAGGAGCCTTAACGGCTTGTTCTGGCTCTAAAACAAGTTCTAGCAACAAAACATTTTCATATGTTTATGAGCAAGATCCAGATAATTTGGATTATTTGACAACTGGGAAGGCCTCTACTTCAAATATTACAAGTAATGTCATTGATGGACTTTTAGAAAATGACCGTTACGGAAATTTAATCCCTTCTGTGGCAAAGGATTGGACGGTTTCCAAAGATGGCTTGACTTACACTTATAAACTTCGTAAAGGTGTCAAATGGTATACATCCGAAGGTGAAGAGTATGCCGAAGTCAAAGCGCAAGACTTTGTGACTGGTTTGAAACACGCTGCAGATAAGAAATCCGATGCTATTTATTTGGTACAAGATTCAATCAAAGGCCTGGATGCTTACATGAAGGGTGAAAATAAAGATTTCTCTTCTGTCGGTATCAAAGCGGTTGATGATTATACGGTTCAATATACTCTGAATCGACCAGAAAGCTTTTGGAATTCAAAGACTACGATGGGGGTTTTAGCGCCAGTTAATGCAGAATTTTTGAAATCAAAAGGAAATAAATTTGCACAAGCAACAGACCCATCTAGTCTTCTTTATAATGGACCATACTTGCTAAAATCTATCACTGCAAAATCATCTGTTGAATTGGCTAAAAATCCAAACTATTGGGATAAGAAAAATGTACACATTGATAACATCAAATTGTCTTACTATGATGGTCAAGACCAAGATAAACTTGCTAAAGGATTTAGTGACGGTTCATTTACCAATGCAAAAGTATTTCCAACTAGTCCAAGTTATGCTTCTGTCAGCAAGAAATACAAAAACAACATCGTTTATACTCCACAAGATGCAACCACTTATCTAGTGGCTACAAACATCGATCGTCAATCTTACAATCATACATCAAAGACAACAGATGCTCAAAAGACATCTACTAAGAAAGCATTATTGAATAAAGATTTCCGTCAAGCAATTACCTTTGCATTTGACCGTACTGCTTATGCTTCACAGGTGAATGGTAAAGATGGTGCGACAAAGATGCTTCGTAATCTCTTTGTACCACCAACTTTTGTTCAAACAGATGATAAGAACTTTGGAGAATTGGTCAAAGAAAAATTAGTCAGCTACGATGAAAGTTGGAAAGATGTCAACTTAAATGATGCGCAAGACGGTCTTTACAATCCAACGAAAGCCAAGGAAAAATTAGCCAAAGCGAAAGCAGCGCTTCAAGCAGACGGTGTTCAATTCCCAATCCACATTGACATGCCAGTTGACCAAACGGCAACGAATAAAGTTCAACGTGTACAATCATTGAAACAATCGATTGAAAAAAATCTTGGCAAAGAAAATGTTGTGATTGACATTCAACAAATGTCTAAAGACGATGTAAATAATATCACTTACTTTGCTGAATCTGCAGCTGCAGAAGATTGGGATCTTTCTGATAATGTTGGTTGGAGTCCAGACTTCCAAGATCCATCTACCTATCTTGATATCATCAAACCTTCAAGCGGTGAAAGCACAAAGACCTATCTAGGATTTGATGCAGGTACGAATAACGCTGCAGCAGCACAAGTCGGTATGAACGAATATGAAAAGCTGTTGAACGAGGCTGAAAAAGAAACCACTAATACGAATGCACGCTATGAAAAATATGCGGCAGCCCAAGCTTGGTTGACTGATAATGCATTAGTTATTCCAACAACAACGCTAACGGGTCGCCCAATTCTTTCTCGCACAGTGCCATTTACTAATCCATTTGCTTGGTCAGGAAACAAAGGGAATAGTGAAATCATTCTATATAAATATCTTGAACTCCAAGATGAGCCTGTTACACAAGATCAGTACAAGAAAGCTATGACTAAATGGAATAAAGAGCGATCAAAATCTAATAAAAAAGCTCAAGAAGAACTTGCAGATCATGTTAAATAATTGAAAAAAATTTAACAGAAAAACAAAAAAGGTTCATTTATGATAAAAATATTCTGACAATTGATTTTACAATTGACTAGAATTGTGGTATAATTTTAAACAATCAGTTTAAAATTGAAGGTATTCTAAAATCGAAAATAGGTATTTGTCGTAACGCGTGACATTTTTCTATCCCTTCCTTCGGTCTTGACTGACAGGTTAGGTTTAATAACTTAATCATAGTGATTGAAGTAGAATATCTGATGTGACTCATGCTAAATCAGTAAATACCAAAGAATTAGCAGATCATGTAAAATAAACTTCTCATCAGAACTTTCTCTAACAGGGGAGAAAGTTCTTTTGGGATTTTAAAGGAAACGGTAAATGAAGAAATATATTTTTATGCGTATCTTACGCTCTTTAGTATCTATTTTCATGGTAACAACATTGACTTACACCATTATCTATACTATGGTGCCAAGAAAGTTGATTTTCAAGCAGGATCCAAACTATAATAAAATAGCTACAACTCCTGATAAAAAGACTAATTATGAAAATACAATTTTTGAGCGTATGGGTTACATTGACTACTATGATACGAAGGAATTACAAGAAAAAGCTAGTAAAGAGAATCCTTCTGTAACAGTAGAACCTACTAATGCAAATAAAAAAATCTATGAAGCTTACATCAAAAAGTTGGGGCGTGGTTGGAAATTGCAGCAATTCAAAGAAAGTAAGCAATTTTATGCAACTCGAGAGGTTCCAGTTTATGAACGCGTTCTTGGTTTCTATGGCAATTTGATTCAAATTGACCATACAGGTGCTGTGAAAGATGCTTCTAATCCAAACTTGAAGCGTTATCTTCGTATTGAAAATGATCCTGCTATTGGTTGGTCTGTTGTTGGTTCTGGAACGAAACATAAATACTTGTTATATTTCAACAGTCAATTTCCATTTATCCATCAAAATTTTGTAAGATTAAATCTAGGTATTTCTTATCCAACTTATGCGAATCTTCCTGTTTTACAAGTTATTTCGCAAGGGCAAGGACAAACGAAAACTTCTGAAGTTCAATTCCCGACAGGTAAGAAAACTTCGTCTGTCAACATTTATACAAGAACTTATAAATCTCCAAAACAAGCCGATGCGCGTGATGTTGCCAATTATGGAAAAGATGATCCATATACGGCAACAGAAAGTAACTACCAATATCCATCAATGATTGTAAGTTCTTCAATTGTTGGTTTGATTGGTCTAGCTTTATCTTACTTAATTGCTGTTCCGCTTGGATCTTACATGGCTCGCTTTAAGAATACATTGTTTGATAGTATTTCAACAGGAGCCTTGACATTCTTGATGTCATTGCCAACCATCGCTTTGGTTTATATCATTCGGTTGATTGGTTCGGCTCTTGGATTGCCGGATTCCTTCCCTATTTTGGGAGCGGGAGATTGGCGTTCCTATGTTCTTCCGGCAGTTATTCTTGGGCTTTTGAGTGCGCCTTGGACAGCTGTTTGGATTCGTCGTTATATGATTGACCTGCAATCACAAGACTTTGTTCGTTTTGCACGGGCAAAAGGCCTCTCTGAACAAGAAATTTCAAATAAACATATTTTTAAAAACGCCATGGTACCACTTGTATCCAGTATACCTGGTGCTATTATCGGAGTTATCACAGGTGCGACTTTGACCGAAACAATCTTTGCTTTCCCTGGAATGGGTAAAATGCTGATTGACTCTGTTAAAGCATCTAATAATTCTATGGTCGTTGGTCTTGTATTTATCTTTACATGTCTTTCTATTTTCGCTCTTCTATTGGGTGATATTCTGATGACCATGCTTGACCCACGTATTAAATTAACATCAAAAGGAGGTAAATAATGGCTACAATTGATAAAAGTAAGTTCACATTTGTAAAACGCGATGATTTTGCCTCTGAAATAATTGATGCACCAGCTTATTCTTACTGGAAATCTGTTATGCGTCAATTCTTAAGGAAAAAATCAACAATTGCTATGTTGGGTATTCTTGTTGCAATTGTTTTGATGAGTTTCATCTATCCGATTTTTTCAAATTTCGATTTTAATGATGTAAGTAAAGTAAATGATTTTAGTGCTCGTTATATCAAACCGAATGCCCAATATTGGTTTGGTACAGATAGTAACGGAAAATCCCTCTTTGACGGAGTGTGGTTTGGAGCACGTAACTCTATTCTTATTTCAGTTATTGCAACCATGATTAACCTTGTGATTGGTATTGTTATTGGTGGTATCTGGGGAATTTCAAAGACTGTCGATCGTGTGATGATTGAGATTTATAATATCATTTCTAACATTCCACCGCTTTTGATTGTCATTGTCTTGACTTACTCAATCGGTGCAGGTTTCTGGAATTTGATTTTTGCTATGACCATCACTGGTTGGATTGGGATTGCTTACAATATTCGTATCCAAATTCTACGTTATCGTGATTTAGAGTATAACCTTGCCAGTCGCACTTTGGGAACACCGACTGTTAAAATCATTGTAAAAAATATTATGCCACAGCTGGTTTCTGTGATTGTGACAACTGCTTCACAATTACTTCCAAGTTTCATTTCATACGAAGCCTTTCTGTCTTTCTTTGGTTTGGGACTTCCTGTGACGGTGCCAAGTTTAGGGCGTTTGATTTCGGATTATTCACAAAATGTTACAACAAATGCATATCTTTTCTGGATTCCATTAACAACGTTGATTTTGGTTTCCCTTTCCCTATTCGTTGTCGGTCAGAACTTAGCGGATGCTAGTGATCCACGTACACATAGATAGGAGTAAATATGACACAAGAAAAAAATGTAATATTGACTGCCCGCGATATTGTCGTGGAATTTGACGTTCGTGATAAAGTCTTAACCGCCATTCGTGGTGTATCACTTGACCTCATCGAAGGTGAAGTTCTTGCTCTCGTAGGAGAGTCAGGTTCTGGTAAATCTGTTTTAACAAAGACTTTTACTGGAATGTTAGAGGATAATGGTCGAGTAGCGCAAGGATCGATTAACTATCGTGGACAAGATTTGACAAAATTGAAATCCAATAAAGATTGGGAACCTATTCGTGGTGTTAAAATTGCGACTATTTTCCAAGACCCAATGACAAGTTTAGACCCAATTAATACGATTGGTAGCCAGATTACAGAAGTTATTGTAAAACATCAAAAGAAAACGGCAAAAGAAGCGAAGGAAATGGCTATTGACTATATGAATAAAGTCGGTATTCCTGATGCTGAAAAGCGTTTTAGTGAGTATCCTTTCCAATATTCAGGAGGAATGCGTCAACGGATCGTTATTGCCATTGCGCTTGCTTGTCGTCCTGATATTCTAATCTGTGATGAACCTACAACAGCGCTTGATGTTACCATTCAAGCACAAATCATTGATTTGTTGAAATCATTGCAACAAGAGTATCAATTCACTACTATTTTTATCACCCACGACCTTGGAGTGGTAGCAAGTATTGCGGATAAAGTTGCCGTTATGTATGCTGGAGAAATCGTCGAGTATGGTACAGTAGAAGACGTCTTTTATGATCCACGTCATCCTTATACTTGGAGCTTGTTATCAAGCTTGCCACAGTTGGCAGATGATAAAGGAGAGCTTTACTCTATTCCTGGCACACCGCCGTCTCTTTATTCACACTTGCAAGGAGATGCTTTCGCTCTTCGTTCAGATTATGCGATGGAAATTGATTTTGAGGAAAAACCACCTCAAATCTATGTATCAGATACACATTGGGCAAAAACGTGGTTGCTTCATGAAAATGCTCCAAAAGTGAATAAACCTGCTGTTATTGATGATTTACATGAAAAAATTAGCTCAAAAATGGGCTTTGCTCATTTAGACGCTTAGGAGGAAGGAAATGCCTGAAAAATTAGTAGAAGTTAAAGATTTGGAAATTTCCTTCGGTGAAGGAAGCAAGAAATTTGTTGCTGTAAAAAATGCTAATTTCTTTATCAATAAAGGAGAAACGTTTTCACTTGTAGGAGAATCCGGCTCTGGTAAGACAACAATCGGTCGTGCCATTATTGGTTTGAACGATACTAGCAAGGGAGATATCTTCTTTGATGGAAAGAGAATCAATGGTAAGAAATCAAAAGAGGAAGAATCAGAAGTGATTCGCAAGATTCAAATGATTTTCCAAGACCCTGCTGCTAGTTTGAATGAACGTGCGACGGTTGATTATATTATTTCAGAGGGTCTGTATAATTTCCATCTGTTTAAAGATGAAGAAGAACGTCAGAAAAAGGTGAAAGATATTATTCATGAGGTAGGGTTGTTATCAGAGCATTTGACCCGCTATCCGCATGAATTTTCTGGTGGTCAGCGTCAACGGATTGGGATTGCTCGTGCGCTTGTTATGGAGCCAGATTTTGTGATTGCAGATGAGCCGATTTCAGCACTTGACGTTTCTGTGCGCGCACAAGTTTTGAATCTTCTTAAGAAATTCCAAAAAGATCTAGGCTTGACTTATCTTTTCATTGCCCATGATTTATCAGTTGTACGTTTTATCTCAGACCGTATTGCTGTTATTTATAAGGGTGTGATTGTAGAAGTGGCTGAAACAGAAGAACTCTTCAATAATCCAATCCATCCTTATACGCAGTCATTGCTATCTGCTGTCCCAATTCCAGACCCAATATTGGAGCGGAAGAAAGTATTGAAGGTTTATGATGCTGCTCAACATGATTATTCAGTAGATAAGCCAGAAATGGTTGAAATTCGTCCAGGACACTTTGTCTGGGCTAATAAAGCAGAAGTTGAAAAGTATAAAAAAGAATTGTAAATAGATCTTCAACTTTGTTGACAATTAAAGAGGTTAAATAAGAACTTAGTCTCTAGTTAAAATTAAGGAATGAACGACAATAAAAAAGCTTAAAACCAACGTTTTTGATAACATGGTTTTAAGCTTTTTTACTATTTTTGAGCTTTTATGCTATACTAATTTTAGTAGAAAAAAGGAGAAATGTTATGTATCAATTGATTGCATTTGACATGGATGGAACGCTTTTAACCCGTCAAAAGACGATTGCTAAAAGTAGTATTGCAGCTATTGACAGAGCGCATTCAGCTGGAAAACAAGTTGCACTTTCAACAGGGCGCTCTCTGTCAGAACTAGGTCTTTATAAAAAAGATTTGCAAGGGATTCGCTATGCCGTTCTTGCTAGTGGTGCATTGATTTATGATTTGGAAATGAAGCAAACTTTAGCGGAGCAAACATTACCTGCTGTTGTGGTGGATAAAGTGAAGGCGTTGGCAGAAGCTCACGATTTAATGGTGGTCGGTATGATCAATGGACAAGGCTATCTTCAGCGCTCTCATTTTGAGAACATTGCGAACTACTATATGGAAATTTATACTGAACTGTATGACGAAACAGCGGTATTAGTAGATAATATCTGTGATTTGTTAGCAAAGGAAAGAGAAAATTTTGGTAAGATCAACATCTATCACTTAACAGCTGATGAACGAGATCAATCGTATGAGGTTTTGTTATCTGAGGATATTGCCATGATAAAATCAGAAGTAAGTGGTCTTGAACTAACAGCGCGGGGTGTTGAAAAAGGGCAAGGTTTAGCTCACCTGGCTCAATATTTGCAACTTCCTATGGAACAGATCATTGCTGTTGGTGACGCAGATAACGATGAAAGTATGATTCGTGAAGCAGGCTTGGGCATTGCTATGGGAAATGCTAATGAGAGTATTAAAGGATTGGCGGATGTCATCGTAGCTGATAATGATCATGATGGCTGCGCGCAGGCAATTGATAAGTTTCTTCTTGAAGAAAAATATAAGAACAAGGAATAAATGCTAAACCCACTTAAGTATGGAGAAATTAAGTGGGTTTTCACTATTTTACAGTGTTAAATGCTTTTTCCTGAAGAAAGGTGAACAGGTAAGAAGTAGCCCGTTGTTGGAACTTTTTCTCCTTCAATTTTTCGCAGCAATAAATCGACCAGTAAGCAAGCTATATCTTTTAATGGTTGCTGAATAGTGGCGAGCTGTGGATAGTAATTTTCCACAAAATAAGTTCCGTCATAACCAATAACTTTTAGTTCCTCTGGGATGTTGATCCCCAGTTCTTGAGCGACTTTCATGATTAAAATGGCAGTTAAATCATCTGAAGCAAAAATAGCATCAGGCTTCTTATCTTTTAAGATATTTTTGATTTCCATTTCTTTGCGAATGGGTGAGAAGTCACTAGATACATTGATAATAGGAGCGGTTGGTAGGACAGAGGCAAAGCCTGCATGGCGGAGACCTGTTGGTGAATTGGAATTATCATTTCCGGTAATCATAATGATCTTTTTAGCTCCAGATTTGACCAATGTTTCTGCGGCTAGGGTCCCACCAGCATAGTTGTCAGAAGATACAACAGGGATAGAAGGAGACAAGTTGCGGTCAAAAGAGATAATAGGGGCTGTTACGCGGTCATAATCCGAAATTCCCAAGTTATGGCTGCCAGAGATAATGCCATCGACTTGATTGGCTTCTAGCATCTCCAGATACTCTTTTTCTTTGCTTGAATTGTGTTCGCTGTTGCAGATAATTGTTTTGTAACCTCTATTAAATAACTCGTGTTCTAATTTATCAATGAGTTCAGCATAAAATATATGACTAATATTTGGAAAAATCAGTCCAATTAATTTAGCGGATTTTCCTTGTAAGCTGCGAGCGAGATTATTAGGCTTGTAGCCTAATTCTCGCATAGCTTCGGTTACTTTTGTGATTGTTTTTTCTGAGAGGTAGCCTTTTCTGTTAATCACACGGGAAACAGTTGTGGGGCTGACCCCTGCTAGTTTTGCTACATCAGTTAGTTTTGCGACCATAATCTAATTCATAGTAAGTTCCGGTTGGATTTCCTTCAGTGATAAAAATGCCGTTTTGGTCATTATGTGGGAAAATGCGGCCTGAAAATACTTTCTCTCCTTTGTTAATAAAAATTTCAAAAACTGACTTATCAATGAAAATTGAGGCAGTTGTAGTTTGGTTTTCAATCATACAGCGGCGAATTGTCCCAAATTCAAGAGCATATTGTTCGCCAACTTCACTACGGTCAATTGTTACTTGACCATTTTTGATGTCGAAGCGAATACGGAGGCCTTTGTGTTTTTGATCTGCAAAGAGGACAATTTCAGTTTGTGAACCACTTGCAAATTCTAATTCCAGTTCATAGCTATTTTTTGTTTTTGCTTGGTTGGTGAATACTTTATTCTCTTTCCGCAGGTTTTGGATTGCTTGAACAGGATATTGATAGAGTTTTCCTTTTTTTAGTGTTAATTCCTTGACAAGCGAGAAAATTCCTTGATGATCAAAACGATCAGATGGGTAAGCAATATCCGGCAAACCTAACCAGCTGACTGCTAAGACACGGCCATCTGGAGCATTGAAAGCTTGGGTGGCATAGCAATCAAATCCATAATCTAAATTTTGCAGAGGACTAGGATCGACAATTGCTGTCTTTGCTATGTCAAACGATTGACCCATCTTATACATGTTTGGGAAAATATTGTCGTAAGGAGCAACTTCTTTTGATAAACCTTGAGGGCAGTAGAGCAAAACAGGTGTTTCATCAATAAAGACAAGATTGGGGCATTCCATCATATAGGCTGTATTGTCATTTTCAAAGTCTAAATCGCCGACTTCTTCCCAGTTTATATAGTCGTTTTCAACTGCTTTATAAAGCTTGATAAACCCTTTTTTGTCCAGAGTTTGTCCGCCGACAATGGCATAGCTCTGGCCTTTATAATTGAAAATCTGTGGATCGCGAAAGTGATCTGTAGCTTCTTTTGGTTGCTCAATCAAGACTTTATCAATCTTCTCGAGTTTCCCTTCTTTATCCAGCAATGCTCCAATTTGGTATGGGTGGCGTACCCAATTTTCATCGCGAACATTTCCGGTATAAAAAAGGAAAAGCTTGTCATTAAACTGCATAGCAGAGCCAGAGTAGGCGCCGTGGCTATCCAATTTCGTATCTGGTAGAACTCGTACACCAGTTTCTGTGAAATGGACTAAATCATCACTTTCGAGCTGTACCCAGCATTTTAGACCGTGGGTTGCTCCAAAAGGGAAGTTCTGATAGAACACAATCCATTTACCATTAAAATAAGAGAAGCCGTTTGGATCATTGAGTAATCCTGTCTGAGGTTCTACATGGTAACTAGTATGCCAAGGGGATTTTTCAATATTTTCTTTTATTTGATTGATTTCATCTGTTGTCCAGTTTTCATAACGTTTGTAGCGTTGTTCGGTTGTCCAAGCCAATCTTTTATCCTCCAATATAGTTTTCTTACTTATATAGTAAACGTTTTCTTTAGAAAAATCAACTTTTTAGCAGAAAAAAATAAAATTTCTGTAAAACGCTTGACATATTTTTAAATCATGTTAAAATAATAGTCGTAGGAGCGATTAAATCGCTTTCATAAAAGTTAATTATTTTCAATAAGGAGATGCAAATGGAAAATAAAGACATTGCAAAAGCGGTCATTGAAGCCATCGGTGGACGAGACAATGTAAGTAGTGTTGCTCACTGTGCAACCCGTCTGCGTATCATGGTCAAGGATGAAGCTAAAATTGCTAAAGACAGAGTTGAGAATCTTGAGAAGGTTCAAGGAGCATTCTTTAATTCAGGTCAGTATCAAATTATTTTTGGGACTGGTACCGTTAATAAAATATATGATGAAGTGGTTGCACTTGGCTTACCAACTTCTTCAACTGGTGAACAAAAAGCAGAAGCTGCTAAAAAAGGAAATTGGTTCCAACGTGCTGTTCGTACATTTGGTGATGTATTTGTACCTATCTTACCAGCCATCGTAGCAACAGGTCTTTTCATGGGGATTCGTGGTGCGATTAATAATGATACGATTCTTGGATTATTTGGGACAACCTCAAAAGCTTTTGCTGCATCAGATTTTTATACTTATACAGTCGTTTTGACAGATACAGCTTTTGCTTTCTTCCCTGCTTTGATTTCTTGGTCGGCTTTCCGTGTATTTGGTGGGAATCCGGTTATTGGTATTGTACTTGGCTTGATGCTGGTAAATACAGCTCTTCCAAATGCTTGGGCTGTTGCTTCTGGTGATGCCAAGCCAATCATGTTCTTTGGTTTTATTCCGGTCGTTGGTTATCAAAATTCAGTTTTGCCAGCCTTCTTCATTGGTCTACTTGGTGCGAAGCTTGAAAAATGGTTGCATAAGAAAATTCCAGATGTGCTTGATTTGCTTGTTGTGCCATTCTTGACTTTCCTTGTGATGTCAGTTCTGGGTCTCTTTATCATTGGTCCAATTTTCCATTCACTTGAAAATGTTATTCTTGCTGCAACAAAAGCTATTCTTGCTTTACCGTTTGGCTTAGCTGGTCTGATTCTTGGGGGGATTCACCAACTAATTGTGGTAACAGGTGTTCACCATATCTTCAACTTATTAGAAGCGCAATTGATTGCCAATGAAGGAAAAGATGCCTTTAATGCGATTATTACAGCTGCTATGACAGCCCAAGCTGGTGCAACTCTTGCAGTTGGTGTAAAAACAAAATCTAAAAAATTAAAAGCTCTTGCATTTCCAGCAGCTCTCTCTGCAGGTCTTGGAATCACTGAGCCGGCTATTTTCGGGGTGAACTTGCGTTATGGTAAACCATTCGTTCTGGGTCTTGCTGCCGGTGCTATTGGTGGTTGGTTAGCCTCTATTCTTGGACTTGCTGGGACTGGATTTGGGATTACCATCATCCCAGGTACGCTTCTCTATTTGAATGGTCAAGTTCTTCAATATATCTTTATGGTACTTGTAACAACTGGTCTTGGATTTGGTTTGACTTATGCATTTGGTTATAAAGATGCTAAAGAAGAAGCTACTGAAGCTAAAGAAGTAGTCGAAGCGAATGAAGCTGCTGCACCAGTTCTTACTGACGAAACAATCCTTTCTCCAATCGTTGGTTCAATCGTTGATTTGAAAGATGTTAATGATCCAGTGTTCTCAAGTGGTGCTATGGGACAAGGAATCGCAGTAAAACCTAGCGAAGGTGTGGTATATGCTCCTGCTGATGCAGAAGTGACAATCGCATTTGCAACTGGTCATGCTTACGGATTGAAAACGACAAATGGAGCTGAGATTTTGATTCATATTGGGATCGACACAGTTTCTATGAACGGTGATGGATTTGATCAAAAAGTTGCTCAAGGTATTAAAGTTAAAGCAGGTGATGTTCTTGGTACATTTGACGTTGCCAAAATTGCAGCCGCTGGTCTTGATGACACAACCATGGTGATTGTTACCAACACGGCTGATTACGCTTCTGTCACTCCTGTTGCAGAGGGTGCAGTAACTAAGGGAGAGACTGTCATTGAGTTGAAAGTCTAATGTAAGATAAAGCGAGCAAATGAATGTTTGTTCGCTTTTCTTTGAAAAAGAGAAGAATAACTAAAATTTGTACTCAGAAGTGACATGAATATATGCTATAATGAATAGAGAATAAAACAAAATATAAAGAGGTTTTGAAATGACAAAATTGTATGGAAGCTTAGAGGCTGGTGGTACAAAATTTGTTTGTGCAGTTGGTGGCGACAATTTTGAAGTGGTTGAGAAAACGCAATTTCCAACGACTACACCGATTGAAACATTGGATAAAACAATTGCATTTTTCTCACGCTTTGAGAATTTGACGGGATTGGCAATTGGTTCTTTTGGACCGATTGATATTGATCCAAATTCAAAAACATATGGTTTTATTACAACTACACCCAAGCCACACTGGGCAAATGTTGATATTGTTGGTGCTTTGCGGCGTGCATTGAATGTGCCGATTTTCTTTACGACAGATGTTAATAGCTCTGCGTACGGTGAAATAGTAGCACGAAACAATGCTGGTGGTCGTATTGAAAATTTGGTTTATTATACGATTGGAACAGGTATTGGTGCTGGTGCTATTCAACGTGGTGAATTTGTTGGTGGAACAGGTCATCCTGAGATGGGGCATTATTATGTTGCGAAACACCCGATGGATGTAGAGAAAGAATTTAATGGTGTTTGTCCATTCCATAATGGTTGTTTGGAGGGATTGGCTGCTGGGCCTAGTTTAGAGGCTCGTACTGGCATTCGAGGAGAAAATATAGAACTCAACAGCTCTGTCTGGGATATTCAAGCTTATTACATTGCGCAAGCAGCGATTCAAGCGACAGTGACTTTCCGTCCTGATGTGGTTGTCTTTGGTGGAGGGGTCATGGCGCAACAACATATGCTGGATCGAGTTCGTGAAAAATTCACTGTTCTTTTGAATGGTTATCTGCCAGTACCTGATGTGCGTGACTATATTGTGACACCAGCTGTTGCTGGAAATGGCTCAGCAACACTTGGAAATTTTGTCTTAGCTAAAAAAGTCAGTGAAAAAGTCAAAGGATAATTAAGTGAATTGAGAGCAAGTAAAAGGATATTGAATGAACTTGCTCTTTTCTTATGAGGAGGAAAATGATTAAACCAATTGTAAAAGATCTATTATTTTTACAACAGAAAGCGCAATTAGCGACCGAAAAAGATATCGAACTTGGGCAGGATTTATTAGATACTTTAAAAGCAAATCAAGATAGGTGTGTCGGAATGGCGGCCAATATGATTGGGGTGCAAAAACGAGCGATTATTTTTATGTATGGTATGGTGCCTGTTATTATGTTCAATCCTATTTTGAAAAGGAAGTCCTCTCCTTATCAAGCAGAAGAATCGTGTTTATCACTTTCGGGAAGTTGCTTGATGACTCGTTATAAGGAAATTATGGTTGAATATTTGGACCAGAATTGGCAAAAACAAACGCTAACTTTGAAAGATTTTCCAGCACAAATTTGCCAGCATGAATTGGATCACTTGGAAGGTATTTTGATATAGAAAAATGTGTAATATATGCTATGTCAGAAAAAATCGACTAATAGTGAAGAAATGCTAGAATTTTGTAAGTTTTGTCGAATGAATCTTGATGAACAATGTTTATAGTTTAAAAAAGCGTCGGGAATGGTTGATTTGTGATGCAAAAAGTGGATTTGCTGGAAATGAAGTCTGGGGAATATGCTTAGCTAAATGAGTTATTATCTGCGATGATAGTTTTAATAAAATAATAGTGGAATCAAAAATTTAAATTTTAAGGAGGATTTGTCATGTCAAAGAGTCTTATAGATACGGTTCAATTCCGTCATGGTGCTCAGCTTTCTAGTCGTTTGGTTATGCCACCAATGCTAACCTTTAGTGGTTTGAAAGGTGGTTTCGTTTCTGATGATACCTTGCGCTATTATCATGCTCGTTCGCAGGCGGCTGGATTATTGATTGCTGAATACCATTATGTGAGTGAGTCAGGTGGACCTTGCTCTAGACCAGGTTATCCTGAACAATTAGGGATTTACTCCGATGAACATCTAGAGGGAGCTAAAAAGATTGCGGCAGCCTTGCAGAAAAATGGTAACAAAGCTATTTTACAGATTCATCATGGTGGGCGCGAGGCTTCTGGTCGCGCTGTTAAAGGTGAGGAGGTTTTGGCACCCAGTGCTCTTGATTTTTCATTTTTGTCTTATCCAGTTCGTGAAATGACGAATGCTGAGATTGAAGGAATTATTAAAGATTTTGGACGTGCCACTAAGCGTGCTATTGAGGCTGGTTTTTCAGGAGTGGAAATTCATGGTGCAAATCATTATCTCTTGCAGCAATTTTTTTCAAGTTTCTCAAATGTGCGTGAGGATA
Organism: Streptococcus sp. HMSC067A03; assembly: GCF_001814295.1. Taxonomy (NCBI): domain Bacteria; kingdom Bacillati; phylum Bacillota; class Bacilli; order Lactobacillales; family Streptococcaceae; genus Streptococcus; species Streptococcus sp. HMSC067A03. The sequence continues at coordinate 75,367 of NZ_KV815648.1, forward strand.
AATGGGGCGGTTCTTTAGAAAAACGTATGGCTTTTCCTCTTGCGCTCGTAAAAGAAGTGAAACGAGTAGTGGAAAAATATGCACCAAAAGATTTTATCGTAGGCTATCGGATCAGTCCTGAAGAAATTCACGAAGATGAGGTCGGTTATAGTTATAGAGAAGCCCAAGCCTTGATTCGAGAGGTCATCAAATATGAGTTGGATTACATTCATCTGTCGCTCTGGGAAGGATATGCGTCAAAACCTGTTGGCTCTGATCGGACTTATGCTGAGCATTTTAAATCCATTCTAGATAATCAAACTAAGCTAATTATTGTTGGTGGTGTCTTTAGTGAGGAAGATGCGCAGGATGCGATTGCACAGACTCCGACTGATTTGATTGCAGTTGGTCGCGGAACATTGATTGATCCGTTGTTTGGGCAAAAGATAAAAGAAGGTCGTGGTGATGAAATTGTACACCAAATTAGTCCAGAACAACTAGAGCAAACCGCCTGGACATCTGGTTTGCGTGAAGCCTTTACTCGTGAGGATTCTTTAGGTTTACCAGAGTTGCCAGGACATGATAGTATCACAGAGCTTCATACTGGAAAATATGACAGTGCTGAAAAGTAAACGTCTTATATAAAAAATAGGGATAGCTGGCTGAATTTTTGGTCAGCTATTTTATTTTAATAAAATAGTTCTCATAGAAACTTATTACTTGACATTCATTTGAATTATAGTAAAATAGTTCTCATGAAAACTAACTGGTTCTCTAGAGAACTATTTGAAAGGAAATCAAATGGAAAAACCATTATTGGAATTCAAGCGATTTGGACGGAAGACACATCTGATGATTCAAAAAATTGCCAAAGAGCGAGGGATTGAATTTATGGCGGGTCCACAAGGGCAAGTATTGCATTTTGTGAATCATCGAGAAGATTGTGGCAAGATGACCTTTATTAAAGATATTGAGCAGGAGTTGGGAATTACCAAGTCAGTTGCTAGTAATTTAATGAAGCGAATGGTTAGAAATGGCTTGATTTATCTGGAAGTGAGTGAAGCAGATAAACGAGCTAAGATTATTCGTTTGACATCGGAATCAAAAGAGCGCATGAATAAAATTCGGGATTTCTTTGATGAGATGGATCGCTGCTTATTGACTGGCATTTCAGAAGAAGATTTGGTGACTTTTTTTCAAATAATGGGGCGATTTTACCAGAATATTGAAAAATTAGAAAAAGGAGAAGCGAATGGTTAAATTGTTTAAACGTTTAACTGTCAAAGAAGTAGAGATGATTATCATCAGTATCTTATTTACTTGTTTGGCAGTTTATTTGGACTTAGAGGTTCCAACCTATATTTCAAAAATTACGGAACTCCTACAGACGAGAGGAACAGTTATTTCTGATTTGTGGAATCCGGGCTTGAAAATGATTGGATTGTCATTTGCTAGTTTTCTCAGTGCTGTGGTAGTTGGTTTTATTGCGGCTAGATTGGCAGCTAGCTTTACAACGAGCTTGCGCTCAGATATTTTCAATCGTGTACTGGATTATTCAAATGCTGAGATTAAGAGATTTTCTATTCCAAGTCTTTTAACGCGGACAACCAATGATCTTACGCAAATTCAGCTTATGATTACTATGGGCTTGCAAGTCGTGACTCGTGGGCCGATTATGGCGATTTGGGCGATTACAAAAATCATTGGGAAATCAGAATACTGGCTGTGGGCAGTTATTGTCGCAGTTATTGTGAATATGATTATGACGACAGTTTTGATGACGTTGGCCTTTCCAAAGCAATCTGTTATTCAACGGTTGACTGATAAGTTAAATAGTATTACGCGTGAAAGTCTAACAGGGATTCGTGTTGTTCGAGCTTACAATGCTGAAGACTATCAAGATGATAAATTTGCAGGGGCAAATGATGAAGTGACTCGGTTGAATCTCTTTGTTAGTCGGCTCATGGCTATTTTAAATCCGATTATGATGGGGATTTCGAGTGGTTTGACCTTGGCAATATACTGGATTGGTGCTTACTTGATTCAAGATGCAGCTTTACCAGGACGTTTGCCAATCTTTAGCGACATGGTTGTCTTTATGTCCTATGCTATGCAGGTTGTAATGGGCTTCATGCTCATGGCTGCTCTGTTTATCGTTCTTCCTCGTACCTTGGTGTCTGCGGGACGGATTAATGAGGTACTTGATTTGCATTCAACGATTGAATCTCCAATGCAACCCAAAACAGCTAAAGATGTCAAAGGTGAAGTGGTATTTGACAATGTTTCTTTCCGCTATACTAAAAACTCTGAGGCTGTCATTGAACATGTTAGCTTTACAGCTAAAGCGGGCGAAACGGTAGCTTTCATCGGATCAACTGGTTCTGGGAAATCAACCCTAATTAGTTTAATTCCTCGTTTCTATGATGTGACAGAAGGAAGAATTTTAGTAGATGGCGTGAATGTAAAAGATTATCAGTTGGAAGATTTGCATAATAAAATTGGCTACATTCCACAAAAAGCTGTTCTCTTTTCTGGTGATATAAAGAGTAATTTAGATTTTGGACAAAGCAATGAAAGTCCATTGGATGATGAAAAAATGTGGTCTGCGTTGGACTTGGCACAAGCGAAATCATTTGTTGAAGAAAAAGAAGATGGTCTGCACTCAGAGGTCGCACAAAGCGGAACCAATTTCTCTGGTGGTCAAAAGCAGCGGCTGGCGATTGCGCGTGCACTTGCTAGGAAACCTGAAATTCTGATTTTTGACGATTCATTTTCAGCACTGGACTATAAGACAGACCGTATTTTGCGAGAAGAATTGGCGAAAAAAGTGAAAGCTACAACCAGATTGATCGTAGCTCAGCGGATTTCAACGATCATGGATGCCGATCAGATCTTGGTGTTGGATAAAGGGAAAGTTGTTGGACAAGGAACTCACAAAGAGCTGCTAGCGACAAACGAAGTTTATCAAGAAATTGCTTACTCACAATTATCAAAGGAGGAATTGGAAAATGGAAAATAAAAAATCATCTTTATTTAGCCAAGTGAAACCCTATATCAAAGGATTCCAGTTTCCATTGCTCGTTGCATTTGTGGGAGCAATGCTATCTAGTGTTATCACGGTTTATGGTCCGGTCAAATTAAAAGAAATTACCAACCTTATCACAGAAGGAATGACAAGCCAAATTGATCTGAAAGCTATTTCTAATATTGCTCTTTTCTTAGCGATTTTATATGGAGTGGGTGCTTTATTAAATTATATGCAATCCTTCATCATCTCTTCAGTGATTCAGCATTTTTCAAAGCGTTTGCGGACAGCCATTGCGGAGAAAATCAATAAATTACCCTTGCGGTATTTTGATAGTCATTCGCAAGGGGACACTCTTTCACGAGTCACTAATGACGTGGATACTGTTGGACAATCTCTGAACCAAAGTTTAGGCACAGTGATTTCATCAAGTTTGCTTCTTATTGCTGTTCTCTTTATGATGTTTTATAACAACGTGGTTCTATCCTTTGTAACGATTGGATCGGTTTTGATTGGTTTTGTCTTTGTTGCGTTGATTATGGGCAAATCACAACGGTTTTTCCGCGCACAACAAGAGAATCTTGCTAGTGTCAATGGATATGTGGAAGAGATGTATTCTGGTCACAATGTCATTGTCAGCTATAATGCTACCGAGGAATCAAAAAAAGCCTTTCAAATGCTTAATACGAATCTTTATAGTAGTATGTGGAAGTCCCAATTTATTTCTGGAATTATGATGCCGTTAATGATATTTACAGGGAACTTTGGTTATGTGATGGTCGTATTGGTTGGAGCGAGCATGGCATTGAATGGTGATGTCACGATGGGGACGATTGTTGCCTTTATGGTATATGTACGGACTTTTTCTCAACCATTGTCCCAAATTGCACAAGGGATTACCACTCTTCAACAAGCTAGTGCTGCTATGGGGCGTGTATTTGAGTTTTTAGCAGAACCGGAAATGGAAAATGATGAGCACAAGTCTCAACAGCTCACAACTTTAAAGGGTGATGTTACCTTTGATAATGTATTCTTTGGCTACAATCCGGATCGAACAATTATTCATGATTTTTCTGCCGAGGCCAAAGCCGGCCAAAAGATTGCTATTGTTGGTCCGACCGGTGCTGGGAAAACGACGATTGTCAATCTGTTGATGAAATTTTATGAAATTGAGAAAGGGCGGATTACTATTGATGGTATTGATACCAAGCAAATGAAACGCTCTGAAGTGCATGATGCTTTCTCAATGGTCCTTCAAGACACTTGGTTATTTGAGGGAACGATTAAAGAAAATTTGATTTACAATCAGAAGAATATTTCTGATGAAGCGGTTGTGGCAGCGACTAAAGCTGTCGGGGTTCATCACTTTATCAAGACTTTGCCAAAAGGATACGATACAGTGTTGGATGACACAGTCAGTCTTTCTGTTGGGCAAAAGCAATTGCTGACTATCGCGCGTGCACTTCTTAAGGATGCTCCCTTACTTATCTTGGATGAAGCGACTTCATCTGTTGATACGCGGACAGAAGAATTGATCCAAAAAGCGATGGATAAGTTGATGGAAGGAAGGACTTCTTTCGTCATTGCTCACCGCTTGTCAACCATTCGTAATGCTGATTTGATTCTCGTTATGCGAGATGGCAATATCATTGAACAAGGTAATCATGATCAATTGATGGAAGAAAATGGCTTCTATGCTGATCTTTACAATAGTCAATTCGATGAAGATGTAGAGTATGTGTAAAGGAAATGACAAACGATAAATTACAATAGGGACTCTTTCTAGTCAAACTTTGACCGGAAAGAGTTTTTTGTTATTAAATTTTTGAAAAAAGTATAATCTTTATATATAAAAGACTAGACATTTAACAAAAACTGTGCTATACTAATTTCAATGATAGGTAATTTGTTAATAAAAACTTACCTCATAAACAAGATTTTAAGGAGAAATTTCATGATAAAAGCGTTAATTATCTGTGCAGCAGGAATGTCTTCCTCTCTTATGGCAAAAAAGACAACTGAATACCTTCAAGGTCAAGGACAAGATATTACTGTTGAAGCAATTGGAGCAACAGAGGGAAATAAAGTAATTGAATCTGCCGCATTTGATCTTTATTTAATTAGTCCTCAAACAAGAATGTATTTTAAACAATTTGCTGACCTCGGAGAAAAAGTTGGACGTCCAGTTGTTCAAATTCCACCTCAAGCCTATGTTCCAATCCCAACAGGAGTCACAGCTCTGGCTAAAGTAGTCACAGACAATCTATAAAGAGGATGTTATGAATACAGAAGAATTACAAGTAGCAGCATTTGAAATCATTCTTCATAGTGGAACTGCGCGTGCAACAGTACACGAAGCATTTGCAGCGATGCGACTTGGTCACTACGATGAAGCTTCTCAAAAATTGGAAGCCGCGAATACAGAGTTGGTTGAAGCACATCACGCACAGACGAAATTGTTGCAAGATTACGCAAGTGGCGTTGAGATTAAGATTGAGATCATCATGGTTCATGCACAGGATCATTTGATGACAACAATGACATTACGTGAAGTGGCATTAGAGATGCTTGAATTATATAAAAAGTTAGAAGAAAAATAATTTATTTATAAACCTCCTAAGAATAAACTTATAGTGTTTGTGTGAATTAGTTACATGTTATAGGTTTATTTTTTATCTTTTATTTAGCATAAACTCCCCAAGGTATCGGAACTCTTGGGGAGTTTTGTCACATTTAATCTTCAAAACCGTTTTTGTCAGACAACTCTTTAAAGAAATAACCTGATTTTTTAATGGTTCGTTTTCCTTTCTTATCAAGGTCAACGGCAATGAGACCATAGCGATTTTTGTAGGCATTGCACCAGGACCAATTGTCCATACAAGTCCAAAGATGATAGCCGATGCAGTTAGCTCCTTCTTCAATGGCTTGGTGTAGGTAACGGAGGTGATCTTTGATGAAGTCAATACGGTAGTCGTCCTCAATTTGACCATTGGCGTTGATATAGCGCTCCTCACCTTCAACGCCCATGCCGTTTTCTGAGATATAGCAAGGAAGATTTCCATAGTTATCACGGACATTCATCATAATGTCGTAGATTCCTTTTTCATAGATTTCCCAACCGCGATAAGGGTTCATTTTTTTACCTGGCATATCGTAGTAGTCAAAGAAATCATCTGGCATAGGATTTTGCGGGTCTTTATCAGCAGGGTTTTCCTTTGCTTTAACTCGGCGTGGCTGGTAATAATTGACACCAAGCAAGTCAATGGTATTTTCTTTAATGGTCTGCAAATCTTCAGCTGTGTATTCTGGAATCATATCCAATTCTTTAATGATAGCAATCAAATCAGCAGGGTATTCGCCTTTGATGGCAGGATCTAAGAAAGAGCGATTAAAGAAAGCATCTGCAATTTGAGCAGCTTTGACGTCTTCAGGATTATTCTCATCACGCGGATAGCTTGGGGTTAAGTTGAGGATAATCCCAATTTTACCATCTTGCTTTTCGTGATAGGCTTTGACAGCTAAGCTGCTGGCGAGCATTTCGTGAAAAGCCACCTGTACAGCGTGTTTCATGTTGACTTCATTTGGATAATGGAAATTGTAGAGGTAACCACCTTCGACAGGGACAATAGGTTCATTATGAGTGAACCAGTATTTGACGCGATCACCAAATAGGTCAAAGCAGGTTTTTGCAAAGTTTACATAAGCATCAACCGTTTCCCGATTAAGCCAACCACCTTTTGCTTGTAGTGCCATTGGCATGTCAAAATGGTATAAGTTAATAAATGGTTCAATTCCATTTGTAATCAGTTCATCAATGAATGAATTGTAAAAATCTACAGCTTTTGGATTAACAGCACCAACGCCTTCTGGGATTAGACGACTCCATTGGATAGAAGTGCGGAAAGAATTGTGTCCAGTTGCTTTCATTAGTTGCACATCTTCTTTGTAATACTGATAATTATAGGAAGCTTTATCAGGTCCAATATGGTTGAAGAATTTTTCAGGTTCTTTGTTGTACCAATAGTCCCAGATATTCTCTCCTTTTCCATCGCCGTCAAATCGACCTTCTGTTTGCAGTCCACTGGAAGCAGTTCCCCAAAAGAAGCCTTTTGGAAATGTTAAAAATGTCATATATTTTCTCCTTTTTAAAAATAGTCTACAATATAATACTATACTTTTTTCGAAAAAAGTCAATCTTTTATATAAAAAGTATAGACATTTTATAAAAAATATAGTATAGTTAGAGTATCAAAAAAGAAAAAGAGGGAAGATTGATGAACAAGTTTCTAGATCAAATCGGTGATAAGTTGTTGCCATTGGCAAACAAACTCGCTTCCAATCGTTATTTGGCTGTTTTGCGGGATGCCTTTATGCTCTCCTTTCCATTAACGATGTTTGGCTCAATTGTAGTCGTATTTAACAATTTGCCGTTTTTCAATGATGCAACGAAAGCTACTTTGTCTAATCTATTTGGCAGTGGACAAAATGCAACAATGTCAATTATGACAGTTTTTGTAACGTTTGGTATTGGCTATTATTTGTCTAAGAGTTATGAAGTTGAAGGGATTTTTGGTGGAGCTATTTCCTTTTCTAGTTTTCTTCTTTTGACACCTTTTTATACCATGCCAGAAAAAGGTGAAAAAATTTCAGGCGTCTTGAGTTTAGACCGTTTATGGGCAAAAGGGATGTTCCTTGGAATGCTGGTTGCATTTTTTGCAGCGGAAATCTACTGCTAGGCAACGAAAAAAGGTTGGCAGATTAAAAAGCCAGACAGCGTTCCGCCTGCAGTAGCCAAGTCGTTTGCGGCTTTGATTCCTGCCGTATTGACTCTTTCCATATTCTTGTTTGTCAATGCTGGTTTGACAGGATTTTTCAATGCAAATCTTCATGATATTATTTATAAGGTTATTCAAACGCCGCTGGTTGGCTTGGGAAGTAGTATCTGGGCAACTTTAGTGGCAATCTTCTTTGTTCAATTTTTATGGTTCTTTGGACTTCATGGACAAATTCTTGTTAATTCTGTCATGGATCCAATTTGGAATACATTGATGTTGGATAACTTAGAGGCTTATCAGGCTGGCAAGCATTTGCCACACATTATTTCCAAATCATTTATGGAAACATTTACTGTTGGTTTAGGTGGTTCTGGGATGACGCTAGCTGTAGTTATCATTATGGCTTTTATTCTGAAAAAGAAAATGTATAAGGACGTTGGACGACTTGCTCTTGGAGCGGGGCTATTCAATGTCAATGAACCAGTTATCTTTGGCTTGCCAATCGTTTTGAATGCGACTATTCTGATTCCATGGGTTTTAGCACCGATTGTTGTGACTGCGTTTAACTATATTGTGATGGCAGTAGGAATTGTTCCAGCTCCAACAGGAGTGGCAGTTCCTTGGACGGTGCCCGTATTCTTTAGCGGAATGCTAGCAACCAATTCCATTTTAGGTGGTGTCCTTCAGTTAGTGGATATGGTGATTGTTGGATTTATCTGGTATCCATTCCTTCGTATGCTGGACAAACAACCTGATTCTGTATTATAATGAGATGAATGACAGATTTGCAGGAGCTATCATATGCCTAAATACGAAGAAATAGCAAATATACTTCGAGATAGAATCGCAAATGGAGTCTACCCAGTAGACTCCATGTTGCCTATTCAGTCTGAATTATCAAAAGAGTTCGGTGTTAGCCGAATGACTATAAAAAAAGCTGTTGAGATTCTAACCATTGAGGGATTGATTTTTTCCAAACAAGGAAATGGAACAAGAGTGTTAAATTCCTCTTTTTGGGATAAAGAAGATTCAAAATTTCGCTTGAATAATTACAATGGGTTGAGTCAAGATTTCAAAAATGATGACCGAAAATTAACGAGCCAGATTATTCAGTTTGCAGTTGAATTCCCAGAAGCCGAGATTGCAGAGCGCCTGCAAGTGGAAGTGACGACGCCAGTTTATAAAATCATACGTTTGCGTCTGCTTGATGAGAAGCCCTATGTGTTGGAACACACTTATATGCCGTGTGATTTGGTGCCAGGATTGGATGAGAGTATTTTACTTCAGTCTATCTATGCTTATTTATGGGATGAATTAAACTTAAAATTTGCCGGAAGTTATCGCCATATCACAGCTGAAAAGCCAGATGAATATGATAAAATGTATCTGGACTGTCAAAATGACGATCCACTTTTGCAGGTTGAACAAGTTGTTTATCTCGAAAATGGGCGTCCGATTGAGTACTCGAGAAGCCGCAATCGCTTTGACACGAGAGGGTATTCGCTTTTAGATGTTAAAAATATTTAAGTTGTTTATACAATATTAAAGGAGGAAATGATGTCAGAACCATTATTTTTACAATCTGTTATGCAGGAAAAAATCTGGGGTGGAACGAAGCTACGAGATGAATTCAGCTATAAAATTCCCAGTGATAAAGTAGGCGAATACTGGGCGATTTCGGCTCATCCACACGGAGTATCTACTATAAAAAACGGTCGATTTGCAGGACAAGGATTGGATAAAGTCTATGCTGAGCACCGTGAATTGTTTGGCAATAGCAACGAGCCTGTTTTTCCACTTTTAACCAAAATTTTGGATGCCAATGATTGGCTTAGTGTTCAAGTTCATCCAGATGACCATTATGCTATGGAGCACGAAGGAGAATTAGGAAAGACCGAGTGCTGGTATGTGATTGCGGCAGATGAAGGAGCAGAAATCATCTATGGACACAGTGCTCAGTCACGAGAAGAGTTGCGCCAGCAGATTGAAAAGAAAGAATGGGAGAAGCTCTTAACCAAGGTGCCAGTCAAGGCTGGGGACTTCTTCTATGTTCCAAGTGGCACCATGCACGCCATTGGCTCAGGTATCTTGATTTTAGAAACGCAACAGTCCAGTGATACTACCTATCGTGTTTATGATTTCGACCGAAAAGACGCTCAAGGCAATTTGCGCGAGCTTCATCTAGAAAAATCCATTGATGTACTCAATATCGGTGCGCCGGCCAATAGTCGACCAGTTACTGTGAAAGCAGATGATTTGCAATCAACCCTTTTGGTTGCCAGTGATTTCTTTGCCGTTTACAAATGGGAAGTGTCAGGGAAAGTTGCGATTGAGAAAACAGCTCCTTATTTATTGGTGAGTGTGTTGGCAGGACAAGGGATGTTGACAGTAGATGAGAAAGCTTATCCGATTGCAAAAGGAGACCATTTCATTTTACCAAGCGATCTGGAGGCTTGGACTTTTGAGGGACAAGATCTTGAAATGATTGTCAGTCATCCTTAATAACTTTTATATAGAAAATCAGAGGTTGGGAAAAAGTCCGCAACCTCTTTAAAAGTATAAGTCTAAAGCATCATGATGTAGTGGTTCATTAGTTTACTCATTTTTACAGATGATTTCAAAGGAATTATAGTAGTCTATTTTATTCTCTTATTTATGCAGAAATTATCAGTTATATTAAAAAATGATGTCATTTTCAGAAAACATTGATACTATTTCAGAAAAGCGTTATAATGGCTGATATTGAAAAATTTAGGAGAAAAATATGTTTTCCAAGTTGAAAAATATTTTTATTGGTCGACCTTTGAAATCAAGCAATGAGGGAGAAGAAGAAAACCTATTAACAAAGTTGCAAGCTCTAGCTATGTTATCAAGTGATGCTCTGTCTTCGATTGCTTATGGTCCTGAACAAGTTGTTTTAGTGTTGGTATCTGTATCTGCTGGTGCGATTTGGTGGTCGTTACCAATTGGTATTGTGGTGCTGATTTTATTGGCTAGTTTGACTATTTCATATCGTCAGGGGATTCATGCCTATCCACAAGGTGGTGGGGCTTATATGGTTACAACGGAAAATCTTTCACCAAAAGCTGGTCTGATTTCAGGTGGTAGTTTGCTGGTTGATTATATGTTGACAGTAGCAGTATCCGTTTCGTCTGGGGCAGATGCGATTACGTCAGCAATTCCTGCTTTGCATCCTTATAATTTGCATATTTCTATTATTTTAGTGCTGGTTTTAATGTTGATGAATCTACGTGGTTTGCGGGAATCTGCAGTTTCTCTTATGATTCCAGTGTATTTGTTTATCGCAAGTACTGTTTTCTTGATTGGCTTTGGCTTATTGCAATTATTGCTGGGAAATTTATCCTATCATGCAACGGCTCCTATCGGAAAATCCATCTCAGGTGTTAGCTTAGTGCTTCTGTTACGTGCTTTTACGAGCGGTTCAGCCTCTTTGACAGGTGTGGAAGCTATTTCAAATTCTGTCCCATTTTTCAAAACACCAAAAGCTGAAAATGCGGCAAAAACTTTGGCAATTATGGCAGCGATTCTTGGGTTTATGTTTGCTGGCATTACCTTTTTAAATTATTGGATTGGAATTGTTCCGATAAAGGGTGTTACGACGCTTGCTCAAATGGCACAAGCTATTTTGGGAAATTCACCTATTGGGCGGCTTCTCTTTTATATTTTCCAACTGTCAACAGCACTCATTCTTGCTGTAGCAGCTAATACAGGCTTTTCGGCCTTTCCTATGCTATCTTACAATATGGCAAAAAATAAATATATGCCACATATGTATATGGAGAAAGGTGCTCGCCTTGGTTATTCAAATGGGATTTTGACCTTGGCCATTGGTGCAATTTTTCTTTTGTTGATTTTCAATGGAAATACTGAGCGGCTCATTCCACTTTATACGATTGGTGTATTTGTACCTTTTGCGCTTTCTCAAACAGGAATGGTCGTACATTGGCGCAAACAGCATGGAAAACATTTCTTAAAATATTCTGTAACAAATATTCTGGGTGCAGCGATTTGTTACACGATTGTGGCGATTTTGTTGCTTTTCCGTTTGCGAGATATCTGGCCATTCTTCCCAATTATTATTATTTTGCTTTGGATTTTCTTAACAATCAAAAATCATTATAACAAAGTTGCTAAACAATTGCGTTTAAATGAAAAAATTGAACGCGTGGACTATGCAGGAAATCTGGTTTTGGTCCTTGTTGGGAATGTTACGCGTGTTAGTGCCGGTGCGATGAATTATGCTTGTAGTATTGGTGATGAAGTGATTGCTATGCACGTATCTACTAAAGAAACACAAGAAAAAGATGAGGAAGTAGCAAGTGAATTTAAACACTATTTTTCAGATATCCAATTTGTCAATGTAGAAACAAGTTACCGTAATATCATCAGACCAACAGTACAGTATGTGACAAAAGTCGCTCGTAATGCGCAGAAGAAAGGTTATACCGTAACGGTATTAGTGCCACAGTTCATTCCAAATCATAGCTGGCAAAATATGCTGCACAATCAAATGAGCTTGAAATTGAAATATTTTCTCAGATGGCATGAAAATGTTGTTGTAGCTAGTTATTCTTATCACTTAAAAGAGTAAGGACATAGAACGGTAGTTTTGAATGGAACTGCCGTTTTTATCCTTTTATTTTCTTGAAAGATATAGTGAAAAATGCTATAATGAAAAGAACATTTTAAAATAAGAATTATTACAAGTAAGGAAAGAAATGGCGAATATTTTAAGAACAATTATCGAAAATGATAAAGGCGAATTAAGAAGATTAGAAAAAATGGCGAAGAAAGTCATGGCTTATGAAGATGAAATGGCTGCTTTGTCAGATGAGGCTTTGAAAGCAAAGACAGATGAATTTAAGTTGCGGTATCAAAATGGTGAGTCATTAGATGATTTGCTTTATGAGGCCTTTGCAGTTGTTCGTGAAGGCGCAAAACGTGTGTTGGGCCTCTTCCCTTACCCCGTACAGATTATGGGCGGGATTGTCTTACACCATGGAGATGTACCAGAAATGCGCACAGGGGAAGGAAAGACTTTGACTGCGACCATGCCGGTTTATCTGAATGCTTTGTCTGGTGAAGGTGTACACGTTGTCACAGTAAATGAGTACCTGACAGAACGTGACGCAACTGAAATGGGTGAATTGTACTCTTGGTTGGGACTTTCTGTTGGTATTAACCTTGCCGCAAAGTCATCAGCAGAAAAGAAAGAAGCCTACGCTTGTGATATTACCTATTCAACGAATGCAGAGATTGGGTTTGATTATTTGCGCGACAATATGGTAGTGCGTGCTGAAAATATGGTGCAACGTCCACTTAACTACGCTTTGGTTGATGAAGTGGACTCCATTTTGATTGATGAAGCTCGTACCCCTTTAATTGTGTCCGGACCAACTTCGTCTGATACAAATCAGCTTTATCATATGGCAGATAGCTTTGTAAAATCATTAAACAAAGATGATTATATTATTGATGTTCAGTCTAAGACTATTGGACTTTCTGATTCGGGGATTGATAAGGCAGAAAGTTATTTCAAACTAGAAAACCTGTATGACATTGAAAATGTAGCACTGACTCACTTTGTTGACAATGCTCTTCGTGCAAATTATATTATGCTGTTGGACATTGACTATGTGGTTAGTGAAGAACAGGAAATTTTGATTGTTGACCAATTTACAGGTCGGACAATGGAAGGTCGCCGCTATTCTGATGGACTCCACCAAGCAATTGAAGCTAAAGAAGGTGTACCAATTCAAGATGAAACGAAGACCTCAGCTTCTATCACTTACCAAAATCTGTTCCGTATGTATAAGAAATTGTCAGGAATGACGGGAACGGCCAAGACAGAAGAAGAAGAATTCCGCGAAACTTATAATATTCGAGTGATTCCGATTCCTACAAACCGTCCGGTGGCTCGTATTGATCACCCAGACCTTCTTTATCCAAGTATTGAATCAAAATTTAAAGCAGTTGTCCAAGATGTGAAAGCTCGTCATGAAAAAGGGCAACCTGTACTTGTGGGGACGGTTGCTGTTGAAACGAGTGATTATATTTCTAAAAAATTAGTCGAAGCTGGAGTTCCTCATGAAGTATTGAATGCGAAAAATCACTATAAAGAAGCGCAAATCATTATGAATGCTGGTCAGCGAGGTGCTGTAACGATTGCAACCAATATGGCTGGTCGTGGTACGGATATTAAACTTGGTGAAGGCGTTCGCGAGTTAGGTGGGCTTTGTGTCATTGGTACAGAACGTCATGAAAGTCGTCGTATCGATAATCAGCTTCGTGGTCGTTCCGGACGTCAGGGAGATCCAGGGGAATCGCAATTTTATCTGTCACTTGAAGATGAGCTCATGCGTCGTTTTGGTTCAGAGCGGATTAAAGCAGTTATGGAACGCTTCAAAATGAGTGAAGAAGAGTCGGTTATCAAATCCAAAATGTTTACTCGTCAAGTGGAAGGAGCCCAAAAGCGTGTTGAAGGGAACAATTACGATACACGTAAACAAGTCCTTCAATATGATGATGTCATGCGTGAGCAACGTGAGATTATCTATGCACAACGTTATGATGTCATTACGGCTGATCGTGATTTAGCACCGGAAATTCACGCTATGATGAAGCGGACTATTAATCGTTTTGTAGATGGCAATAGTCGTGCCGAACAGCAAGAAAAAATCGAAGCTATTGTGAATTTTGCTAAATATAATCTGGTGCCCGAAGATTCTATCAACATATCAGACTTAATCGATTTATCAGATGATGAAATAAAGGAAAACTTGTATCAACGAGCACTGGAAGTATATGACAATCAGGTCGCAAAATTGCGAGATGAAGAATCAGTCAGAGAATTCCAAAAAGTTTTGATTCTGCGTGTAGTGGACAATAAATGGACTGACCATATTGATGCTTTAGATCAATTACGTAATGCTGTTGGACTCCGAGGTTATGCACAAAACAATCCGGTTGTTGAATATCAAGCAGAAAGTTTCCGCATGTTTAATGATATGATTGGTTCGATTGAGTTTGATGTTACACGGCTGATGATGAAAGCTCAAATTCATGAGCAAGAGCGTCCACGGACGGAACACCATATCAGTACAACGGCAACACGTAATATTGCAGCACAAAAATCTGGCTTACCTAGTGATATCGATTTGACAAAAGTGAAGCGCAATGACTTATGTCCATGTGGTTCTGGTAAGAAGTTTAAAAATTGTCATGGGCGCCATAGATAAGTAGTGTATAGGGGGAGATTATGACATTTAAAGCAACTAGTCAGCCAATTGACGTAGCAAAAGTTCGCAATCTATCGAAATTAAAAGGAGATGCTTTAGCCAAAAAAGAAGCACGAGATCGGGAACTAAATGCAATTATTCGCGGAGAAGATGACCGCATTCTGCTAGTCATTGGTCCGTGTTCTTCTGACAATGAAGCGGCTGTTCTAGAATATGCAAAACGTTTATCTGCCCTTCAAGAAGAGGTAAAAGACCATATTTTTATGGTGATGCGTGTGTATACGGCAAAACCTCGTACCAATGGTGACGGCTATAAAGGCTTGATTCATCAACCAAATGCGAAAGCAGCCCCAAGTTTAATCAACGGCATTAAAGCAGTACGCAATTTGCACTATCGTGTGATTACAGAAACAGGAATGACGACTGCTGATGAAATGTTGTATCCGGAAAATCTTCCTTTGGTAGATGATTTGATTTCTTACATGGCTGTTGGAGCGCGTTCTGTGGAAGATCAGCAACACCGTTTTGTAGCTAGTGGAGCTGACGTTGCGACTGGTTTAAAAAACCCCACTTCTGGAAATCTTAATGTTATGTTTAATGGGATTTATGCAGCCCAAAACAAACAAAGTTTCTTGTTTGCTGGTAAGGAAGTAGAAACTTCAGGTAATCCCTTAGCGCATGCTATTTTGCGCGGTGGTCTTGATGAATACGGAAAGAACATCCCAAATTATTACTATGATAATTTACTAGATACGATTGCTCAATATGAAAAAATGGGCTTAGAAAATCCTTTTATCATCATTGATACCAACCATGATAATTCTGGAAAACAGTATTTAGAACAGGTACGAATTGTCCGTCAAACTTTAATCAACCGTGATTGGAATGAGAAAATCAAAAAAGTTGTACGCGGCTTTATGATCGAGTCTTACTTAGAAGATGGCCGTCAAAATGAGCCTGAGGTGTTCGGAAAATCCATCACAGACCCTTGTTTGGGTTGGGATAATACAGTCAGATTAGTCAAGGAAATTTACACTACCCTATCTAAAAATGAAAAATAAAAAGGATGGAGTTGAGACTAGTCTCAACTCTTTTTAAAAAGATGATTAAAGGACATGGTATTGATATAGAGGAAATTTCTTCTATTCAAAAAGTTTATGAAAAAAATGCTCGCTTTGCTAGGAAAGTTTTGACAGCCGCAGAATTTGACCGATTTGAAAAACTGACTGGTAAGCGAAAAATGGAATATTTGGCGGGGCGTTGGTCTGCTAAAGAGGCTTTTTCTAAAGCGTGGGGGACTGGTATCGGCTGTGTCACTTTTCAGGATTTAGAAATTTTAAACGATGAAAAGGGAGCGCCTATTTTTAGCAAATCACCTTTTTCTGGCAAGGTCTGGGTGTCACTCAGCCACACAGATAATGTCGTCACAGCTAGTGTTATTTTGGAGGAACATCATGAAAACGAGTAATCATCGGCCTACTAAGGCTATTGTGGATTTGGCTGCTATTCAATTTAATATTAAACAAATTGCAGCGCATATTCCAGACAATGTAGAAAAATGGGCTGTTGTCAAGGCAGACGCCTATGGTCACGGTGCAGTTGCTGTTACGCAATCTATTGAGCCAATTGTGGATGGCTTTTGTGTTTCCAATATTGATGAAGCGGTAGAGCTGAGAGAAGCTGCTATTTTAAAAAAAATTCTGGTTCTGGGAGTATCAACTATCCAGTCTGTTCCATTGGCAATTAAATATAAGATTACTTATACGGTGGCTAGTTTAGAATGGATTGATTTACTCTTGAAGTCAGACATAGACCTAACTGGACTGGTTGTTCATATAAAAATTGATTCTGGAATGGGGCGGATTGGTTTTCGAAATAGCCAAGACGCTCAAGAAGCGATTCATCGTTTGGAAAAGGCAGGTGCTCAGGTCGAAGGAATTTTCACCCATTTTGCGACAGCTGATGAAGCAGATACGCAAAAATTTGAGGCACAGTTAGCACGTTTTAAAGAAATTTTAGGGCAGTTAGAAACTATTCCACCGATTGTTCATGCTAGTAATTCGGCAACGACTCTATGGCATAGTGAGACGATTATGAATGCAATCCGTTTGGGCGATGTCATTTATGGGCTTAATCCAAGTGGAACTGTTTTGGAGCTGCCTTATGACATCAAACCAGCTCTTTCATTGGTTTCAGAATTGGTTCACGTCAAGCAATTAGAAGTAGGGGCAGATGTAGGGTACGGAGCTACTTACACTAGCGATAGCCCACAGTTCATTGGAACGATTCCACTGGGCTATGCTGATGGCTGGACGCGAGATATGCAAGGCTTTAATGTTTTAGTTGACGGGAATCCTTGTCCCATTGTTGGACGCGTATCTATGGATCAGATTACTGTTCGTTTACCTCAGTTTTATCCTATTGGAACGTCAGTTGTCCTTATCGGTGAAAGTGGTAAAGAAGCTATTTCTGCAACAGATGTGGCAGAAAAACAGGAAACCATCAATTACGAAGTGGTTTGTTTGATCAGCGACCGCGTCCCTAGAGTTTACAAAGAATGAGTTGAAATCTAAAAGTAGTCGGAAACAATCCAAAGAGCTATTGGAGGGTGTCTGTTTTAGCCTGCTTTTATAAATTCTTAAGAAACAGAACTGAAAGAGGAATTATGAATTTACACCAACCTTTAACGGTTCTGCCGGGTGTAGGACCGAAATCTGCTGAAAAGTTTACTAGGCTGGGAATTGAAAACCTACAGGATTTACTACTCTATTTTCCATTTCGCTATGAAGATTTTAAAAGTAAGAATGTGTTAGAACTGGAAGATGGTGAAAAGGCGGTTATCTCAGGACTTGTCGTTACGCCAGTCAATGTGCAGTATTATGGCTATAAACGTAATCGTCTACGTTTTACTATAAAACAAGGCGAAGTGGTGCTTGCAGTCAATTTTTTTAACCAACCCTATCTGGCAGACAAAGTGGAGGTTGGTTCAACCATTTCTATTTTCGGGAAATGGGATAAAGCAAAAGCGAGTCTGACAGGTATGAAAATTTTAGCACAAGTGGAGGATGACTTACAGCCTGTCTATCGAGTGGCACAAGGGATTAGTCAAGCTAGTTTGGTGAAAGTCATTAAGACAGCTTTTGACCAAGGCTTAGAACTTCTGTTGGAAGAAAATCTGCCTCAAATTCTGCTGGAGCGCTATCAGTTAGTGGAACGCAGTCAGGCCGTACGAGCAATGCATTTTCCAAAAGACTTAACAGAATACAAACAAGCCTTGCGTCGGGTCAAGTTTGAAGAGCTTTTTTACTTTCAAATGCAGTTACAGGTCCTAAAGAGCGAAAGCAAGAATGCGAGTCAAGGGTTAGCTATTCCTTGGCGAGATGATTTATTAGAAAAAAAGCTGACACTGCTACCTTTTGAATTGACAGCTGCCCAGAAGCGGAGTCTTGATGAAATTCTACAAGATATGCAAGCACCAACCCACATGAACCGGCTTTTGCAAGGAGATGTCGGTAGTGGAAAGACGGTGGTTGCGGGTCTAGCCATGTATGCTACCTATACAGCTGGTTTGCAATCTGCTCTTATGGTACCGACTGAAATTTTGGCAGAGCAACATTTTGATAGCTTGAGCCAACTTTTTCCTGAACTACGGATAATTCTGTTGACAGGAGGAATGAAGCCGACAGAACGCAGACAAGCACTAGAAGCGATTGAGGCTGGTCAGGTAGATATGATTGTCGGTACTCATGCTTTGATTCAAGAAAGTGTGACATATCACCAGCTTGGTCTGGTGATTATTGATGAACAGCACCGCTTTGGAGTGGGACAGAGACGAATTTTGCGAGAAAAAGGAAATAATCCTGATGTGCTCATGATGACTGCAACACCGATTCCGAGGACACTTGCGATCACTGCCTTTGGCGATATGGATGTGTCGGTTATTGATCAAATGCCAGCGGGGCGTAAGCCGATTATCACTCGCTGGGTCAAGCACGAGCAGCTGAATGTGGTTCTCAATTGGTTGGAGAAAGAGCTGCAACGAGGTGCTCAGGTCTATGTCATCTCTCCTTTGATTGAGGAGTCGGAAGCGCTGGATCTGAAAAATGCTATTGCTTTGGAAGAGGAATTAAAGGCTTATTTCGGTGACAAAGCACAAGTAGCTCTGCTACATGGTAAAATGAAGAGCGAAGAAAAAGATACTATTATGCAGGATTTTAAGAAAGGAAAAATTGACATTCTGGTTTCCACGACTGTTATTGAAGTCGGTGTCAATGTCCCCAATGCTACGGTCATGCTAATCATGGATGCGGATCGATTTGGGCTCAGTCAGCTCCACCAGTTACGTGGTCGGGTAGGACGTGGAGACAAGCAATCTTATGCGGTTCTCGTGGCTAATCCTAAGACAGAATCCGGCAAGAAACGCATGAAAATCATGACGGAAACGACTAACGGTTTCGTCTTGGCTGAGGAAGATTTGAAAATGCGTGGCTCTGGTGAAATCTTCGGCACGCGTCAATCAGGGATTCCAGAGTTTCAAGTGGCGGATATTGTAGAAGATTATCCAATTTTAGAAGAAGCCAGAAAAGTCGCTAGTCAAATTGTGTCCATTTCTGATTGGAGAACGCATGCAGACTGGCATATCGTAGCTCTTCATTTGGATACGCAGGACTACTTGGATTAGAAGATGAAACGAAAAAGAGGCTGGAACAAAATCCAGCCTCAAAGCATACTGTGTAATAAAGCAACGACGAAGTAACTAATTACGCAAAACACTGCGTCGTTGCAGATAAAACTTGAAAGTAAGTCACTTTTCGTTTGCTTTTCAAGCTTGAAAAAGTGCTGTTGACAAAAACTTTGTTTTCTTCATTCATTACCTCAATAGTCCAGGAGACAGTTGAGCAGCTTTGTAGGAGAGACTACAAACTAAATTTTAGATTAAGTTTTCTGAAAGAAATCTATAAGCCTGTTTTAAGTTTTTCGGACTATACTAAATTCATCAAAAAGAAAGAGGTAAGTCCAATGACAGTAAACATTAAAGTGAATTATAACAAAATATTCAAAAAAACAGGAAAGGAATTAGAAATATATGGTAGATAACTAAAAAAACAAGCGAGTTAAAAAACTTTTTTTCATAAATCTCCTAAGAAGCTTCGAATTAATCGAGGCTTTTTATTTATATAAGAATCTAGCCTTCTATGTAGTTTTTTAATGTCTGCCCTTGAAGTCCAGCGTTAAGGGCGATGAGAAGTTTGATACGAGCTTTAGGAGCATTTAATTCTTTAACAAACATAATTCCTGCTTCACGAAGCATCACGCCACCTCCTTCATAAGCATAAACTGGCTCTGCAATGCCGTTGAAGCAACGAGACACCAATGCAATTGGGAGACCACAAGCAGTCATATGACTGAGCTTTTGTGCCACTTCTTGTGGTAGATTCCCAGCTCCGAAGGCTTCAATGACGAGACCATCTATTCTCTTCAAATCTAACATATCCAGCAATTCGGTTGTCATTCCAGCATAGGTGGGGATAATAGGAATCAAGCCAGTAATCTTATTCAAATGAAAATGCACGCGTGGTTCAGCAGTTTTAAAATAGAGGATTTCTTTTTTCATAATCAATCCAAGTGGACCATGAGTTGGCGTTTGAAAGGTACTGACATTTGTTGTATGTGTTTTTGTTACGTATTTTGCAGAATGGATTTCATCATTCATAACTACTAGAACGCCCTTTCCGCGTGCCTTTTCATCACTTGCAACACGAAGTGCAGACAAGTAATTGTAAACCCCATCACTCCCTAGTTCATTAGAGCTTCGCATGGCACCAGTCAAAACAACAGGAATATTTGGAAGTTCCATCGTATCCAAAAAATATGCTGTTTCTTCTAGAGTGTCCGTTCCGTGAGTAATCACAACACCGTCAAATTGCTTTCCATCTGCCCTGATTTTTTTGTACAATTGCAGCATGTGCTGTGGTGTCATGTGAGGACTAGGAATATTGAATATATCAAGAGCAGTCACTTGAATGCCTTCTAGAGGAACTGCGACATGGTTCATGGGATTATGTTCATTTGTGACGACTTTTCCAGTGGTGTCAGCTTGCATGGAAATAGTACCGCCAGTATGTAAAACTAGAATTCTTTTGGTCATAAGTGAGCTTCTCCTGAATCTATGCTATAATTATTGTATCATAAAAGAAAGAGATGAGAAATGAATGGAAATCAAAGCAGTCTTTTTTGATATTGACGGGACATTAGTAAATAATAGTCGGACGGTCTTGAAATCCACAGAACAAGCGATCCATAGTTTAAAACAGCAAGGTATTTTAGTTGGTTTAGCAACAGGAAGAGGCCCCTTTTTTGTCCAATCCTTTATGGAACAGTTGGATTTAGATTTTGCAGTGAGCTATAATGGACAATATATTTTTTCAAAAGATAAAGTCATTTCTGCTAAGCCAATTGATAAAACCAGCTTGCGTCACTTGATTCAGTATGCTCACCAGCATAAAATAGAAATTTCATTTGGAACAGAATCAGGAGTGGTTGGCTCAAAAATCATGAGTTTTGGCATGAGCAAATTTTCTCAATGGACCAGTCATTTTGTTCCGAAAAAGATGACACACTTGGTTAATAAAAGTTTCAATCATGTAATCAGCAAGGCGCTTCCTCAACAACAGAATGATTTATTTAAATCTATTCAAGAGCCGATTTATCAAGTGTTAATGTTGGCAACCCCGAGAGAAACACAATCTATAGAAGCCGATTTTCCAAATTTAAAATTTACTCGCAGCAGTCCTTTTGCAGCTGACATTATCAATAAGGGTATGTCCAAGCTAGAGGGGATTAAGTTGGTTGGAAAGGAATATGGCTTTGATATCAATCAAGTCATGGCTTTTGGTGATTCTGATAATGATGTTGAAATGTTAGCGGGGGTTGGGATGTCCATCGCTATGGGAAATGGAACTAGTCGCGTGAAAGAAGTTGCGAAACACACTACTAGCAGTAATAGTCAGGACGGAATTCATAAGGCTTTGGAGCATTTTGGTATTTTGGCGAGTGAAAAAGTCTTTATCAGTAGCGACCACCACTTTAATAAGGTTAAAGAATTTCATGGGATAATGGATGAATGCACGCAGGAAGAGCCCATCCTGTGGACAACAGAGGGTGCTCGTCATCGTGCAGGCTTCAAGGTAGAAGAACTAGTGGAATTTTTACGAGCAGCCAGTCCTTCAGAAGAAATTTTCAATCAGTCTATTCAATCTTTGCATAAAGCGATAGATAAAGCTTCCGATAAGGTTAAACAGAAGAGTAATGCAGAGATGTCTCTCGTTGGACAAGTAGATGCACTGATTGATATGCTATATTTTACTTATGGTAGTTTTGTTTTAATGGGAGTAGATCCTGAGCGCTTATTTGAAATTGTACACCAAGCGAATATGGGGAAACTCTTCCCAGATGGTAAAGCGCACTTTGACCCAGTTACTCATAAAATTTTAAAACCAGATGATTGGGAAAAAAATTATGCACCGGAGCCTGCTATCAAAAAAGAACTTGAACGTCAAATTCAAGCTTATCAACGGAATTGTGAAAAAAATGAAGAATAAAAAAGAGGAGAGACTGGTTATGCCAATCTCTCTTTATCTTTGGATTATAATGTTTTTTCCTTATCACGAACAACAAGTAAGTCAACTTTTGCATGACGCAAGATGTATTCAGATGAGGAACCGACCAATAAACGTTCAAAGGCATTGAGCCCAGTAGCACCGACCATGATGAGATCGACTTTTTGTTCATCTGGAATATCTGTTGCAAGTAAGGTTTTAGGGTTACCCATTTCAACAATTGTGACAACGTCTGTGACGCCAGTTTCTTTTGCTTTTTGGGCATACTCATCCATTAATTTTTTAGCATCTGCCTGTAATTCTTCATAAACTTCGGCATCGAATGTGGAAACACTTTGCAATGCACGTGTATCAATAACGTGAGCGATTGTGAGACGTGAATTATTTCTTAGTGCCACATTTACCCCTTTTTCAAAAGCAAGCTCAGCTTCGTGAGAACCATCAACAGCGACCATAATGTTTTGATATCTTTGTAGCATAGGGATACCTCCATTCTTTCTTTACTAATATTGTAACCCTTTACATGAAAAAAGTAAAGCATTTTCAGGTAGACTTTACAAGAACTTTTTTAGATTTTTTAGAAAAATTGCGTTATAATAAATTGACTCTTTTGAAATGAGGAAAAGTTCGATGAAAGAATTTAATAAATCGACAAAGTTAGAACATGTAGCTTATGATATTCGTGGTCCAGTCCTAGAAGAAGCTATGCGAATGCGTGCAAATGGTGAGAAGATCCTCCGTTTGAATACAGGAAATCCTGCCGAATTTGGTTTTACGGCACCAGATGAAGTGATTCATGATTTGATTATGAATGCGCGTGATAGCGAGGGCTATTCAGACTCGAAAGGAATTTTTTCTGCTCGGAAAGCCATTATGCAGTATTGTCAGTTGAAGAATATTCCAAATGTCGATATTGAGGACGTTTATCTTGGTAATGGGGTTAGCGAGCTGATTGTTATGTCAATGCAGGGCTTGCTGGATAATGGGGACGAAGTTCTAGTGCCAATGCCTGATTATCCGCTCTGGACAGCTGCTGTTAGCTTAGCAGGAGGCAATGCGGTTCATTATCTTTGTGATGAGCAGGCGGATTGGTATCCAGATATAGAAGATATCAAATCAAAGATTACTTCTAATACAAAGGCTATTGTCGTTATCAATCCAAACAATCCGACCGGTGCCTTGTATCCTAAGGAAGTCCTAGAATACCTTGTTGAAATTGCACGACAAAATAACTTGATTATTTTTGCGGATGAGATTTATGACCGTTTAGTGATGGATGGTGAGAAACATACAGCGATTGCTAGTCTGGCACCGGATCTTTTCTGCGTCAGCATGAACGGTTTGTCTAAATCGCACCGTATCGCAGGTTTTCGCGTAGGCTGGATGGTGCTTTCAGGTCCAAAATCTCATGTGAAAGATTATATCGAAGGACTGAATATGCTGTCAAATATGCGTTTGTGCTCAAACGTCTTATCTCAGCATGTGGTCCAAACATCTCTTGGAGGTTATCAGTCAGTAGACGAATTGTTGCTTCCTGGTGGTCGCATTTATGAGCAACGGAATTTTATTTACAAGGCTATCAATGAAATTCCAGGTTTGTCTGCGACCAAACCTAAAGCAGGACTGTATATTTTTCCAAAAATTGATAGAGAAATGTATCAAGTGGATGATGACGAACAATTCGTGCTTGATTTCTTAAAGCAAGAAAAGATTTTGCTGGTGCACGGACGCGGATTTAATTGGAAAGATCCAGATCATTTCCGTATCGTTTATCTGCCACGTGTAGATGAATTAGCACAGATCCAAGAAAAGATGACGCGTTTCTTAAGGCAATATCGAAGATAATCATACAGGCAGCCGAAAGGTTGCTTTTTTGGTATTGGAAATGCGGATTGAGGAGTTTTGAAAAAGTTAATGAGACTTAATTGTGTTTCAATAAACAATTTTCAGATAATTGTTGAAGAATAAAGCGTTTTATGGTATAATCAATAAGATTATATGCGAGGTAAATTATGGCAAACTTATTAGCAAAAACACGAAAAATTACATCTATTTTGCGCCGTTCAGATGAGCGCTTACAGGAAGAATTGCCTTACAATGCTATTACTCAGCAGTTAGCTGAGATTATGGATTGCAATGCTTGTATTGTAAACAGCAAGGGGCGTCTTTTGGGGTATTTTATGCGCTACAAGACGAATAATGACCGGGTGGAAGCATTTTATCAAACAAAAATCTTCCCAGAAGAGTATGTTCGCACAGCGAATTTGATGTATGATACAGAAGCTAATCTTCCTGTCAATCATGCTTTATCTATTTTTCCAGTCGAAACCAAAGATGAATTTCCAGATGGCTTGACGACGATTTCGCCTATTCATGTATCAGGGATTCGCTTAGGAACATTGATTGTTTGGCGAAATGATAAAGAATTTGATGATGATGACTTGATCTTAGTTGAAATTGCAAGTACAGTAGTTGGGATTCAGCTACTCAACTTCCAACGAGAAGAAGATGAAAAAAATATTCGACGTCGAACAGCCGTAACCATGGCTGTAAATACGCTATCTTATTCAGAATTACGAGCTGTTTCAGCTATTTTAGGTGAACTAAATGGTAATGAAGGACAGTTGACAGCATCGGTCATTGCAGATCGTATTGGGATTACTCGCTCAGTGATTGTCAATGCTTTGCGTAAACTAGAGAGTGCAGGCATTATTGAGAGTCGTTCTTTAGGAATGAAAGGAACCTACCTTAAAGTCCTTATTCCCGATGTCTTTGAAGAGATTAAAAGGAGAGACTACTGATGACAAAAGCATTGATTTCGATTGATTATACGGTGGATTTTGTGGCAGATGATGGCAAGTTGACAGCTGGAGCTCCAGCTCAGGCAATTTCTGAAGCTATTGCCCAAGTGACCGAGGCAGCTTTTGAGCGAGGAGATTATATCTTTTTTGCAATTGATGCCCATGACGAAGGAGATACTTTCCACCCGGAAAGTAAACTCTTTCCACCACACAATATCAAAGGAACTAGTGGACGCAATCTTTATGGACCATTGGCTGACTTTTATGAAACCTATCAAGCGGACTCTCGAGTCTTTTGGATGGATAAGCGTCATTATTCTGCCTTTTCCGGCACAGATTTGGATATACGTCTGCGAGAAAGAAAAGTAGACACGGTGATTCTGACAGGAGTCTTGACGGATATTTGCGTCCTGCATACGGCAATCGATGCCTACAATTTAGGGTATCAAATTGAGGTGGTAGAACCTGCGGTAGCTTCTCTTTCTGAAGAAAATCATAAATTTGCTCTCAATCACTTGCAAAATGTTTTAGGTTCGACTATAATAGATAACAATTTAAAAGTAAAAAAGCAGTAGAGTAGGCTTGCTGACTTGCACAGAAAGTGCTGAAAGCTGAGAGCAGCACCAAGAAAGCAAAATCCGAAGAACATACTGTCAATGATAAAATGGTTTTTTCTATGCTATTTATGACAAAAGATAATATTGTTTAAAACTATTATATTGTTGCGAATGATTTGTGTGAATCAAAGCATAAACGGCTGCTCACGTTACGAGCCAGAGGTTGCAATGCAACGAATAACAGTGGTACCACGGCTTTCGTCTGTTTTACAGGCGAAAGCCGTTTTTCCATCGTTCTTAATGCTTTAGAGTCTAGAGCTATGGACATAGATTTACGCAGTAAAGTCTATGTTCCTTATAATTCTTAGCACATAGAGGAGTGGATGCAGTTTTGTCCTTTGGACAGAATCTGTAACCCCAAATTGCTTAATGCTTCATAGCATTAGATCTATGGGCGTAGATTTTTATATGTAATTTGTGGTAAATTGGTGATTAAACTGAACATGAATTTAGAAAGAGGTAGAGAACATGAAAGAAGTTTTTATCGGAAACTACGGTTTAGAACAGGTTGGTCAGAAAATGACAGCGACCGGATGGGTTGCCAATATCCGAAATCATGGGAAATTAGCTTTTATAGAGCTAAGAGACCGAGAAGGACTACTTCAAGTTTTTGTCGCAGGCGATAGCCCAGCTTTTGCGGGAATTGATCATCTACATAAGGAAGATGTTATCTCTGTTACGGGAGAGGTTGTCAAACGAGAAAGTCGCTTTGTCAACAAAGCTATCAAGTCTGGACAGGTGGAGCTACGAGCGGAGGCTATTCAAATCCTTGCAAACAGTAAGTCTCTTCCCTTTGAACTCGATCAGCACGCCCATACAGGAGAAGACTTGCGACAGAAATATCGCTATCTAGATTTGCGTCGGAGTAAGATGACAGAGAACCTCAAACTTCGTCATCAAGTAACCAGCACAATTCGTGACTATTTAAACGGTAAGGATTTTATGGAAGTGGAGACTCCTTACTTGACAAAGTCTACACCGGAAGGAGCTAGAGATTTTTTGGTTCCTAGTCGAGTTTTTAAAAATCAATTTTATGCCTTGCCTCAAAGTCCGCAAATGCTGAAGCAACTCCTAATGGGAGCTGGTCTGGAGCGTTACTATCAAGTTGTTCGCTGCTTTCGGGATGAGGACCTACGAGGAGATCGTCAGCCTGAGTTTACTCAGGTTGATATGGAAATGAGTTTTGTTAGTGAGGAAGACATTCGCAGACTTGTTGAAGGCATGCTCAAAGCTGTTGTTAAGAAAACTCATGGTTTAGAGCTAACAGAAGCTTTTTCAACTATTAGCTATGAAGAGGCTATGAGCCGCTTCGGCTCTGATAAGCCAGATACGCGCTTTGGTTTAGAGCTGAATAGTTTGACGGATTTGTGCCAAGCAAATGAATCGCTTCTCATCAAGAAAGCCTTGGATAACCAAGAGGAAGTGATGGGTATCTGTGTTCCTAATGCTGCGAATGAATTCACTAAAAAGCAGCTTAGTCATTTCTATCAGGAAATGAAAGGATTTGGAGCTAGTAGGTTTGCAAGCGTTAAGGTGGAAGCTGGTGGGCTTCAAGGGGATTTGGCTTCGACTTTTGAAACAGAAGTAGCTGCCTTCATAGAGCGATTTAAAGCACAAGACGGTGATTTACTTTTGCTAGTTATTGCCAAGAAAAGACAAGCTCAAGAAGCTCTAGGGTACTTGCGTTTAGAAGTGGCAAAACATCTTGATTTGATCGACCAGAGCTTGCTGAACTTTCTCTGGGTTGTGGACTGGCCCCTGCTGGAGTGGAATGAGGACCAAAACCGCTATCAAGCCATGCACCATCCTTTCACACAGGGGATTTTTGAAGATGGGCAAGAGCCAGGTCAATTTCGCAGCCATGCCTACGACATTGTCTTGAATGGCTATGAAATTGGTGGAGGAAGCCTTCGTATTTACGACCGGAAAGCTCAGGAGGCCATGTTTGAGCTATTAGGCATGAGCCGAGAAGACTATGAGCGGGACTTTGGTTTCTTCCTGGAAGCCTTGGAATACGGCTTCCCACCGCACGGCGGCTTGGCTCTAGGCTTAGATCGTTTGGTTATGATTTTAGCTGGGGAAGAAAATATCCGCCAAGTCATCGCCTTTCCGAAGAATGGTACTGGCTTTGATCCGATGCTGGAAAGTCCAAGTTTGGTTGACCAAAGACAGCTGAAAGACCTGCATTTGGAATTGAAGAACTAAGCCTATTTGTGATAAAATAAGAAGACGATTATTTTTCAGTTATGCTGAAAAATAAAAGAAGAGAAAGGAAACAGAGATGAAAATTACTCAAGAGGAAGTAACGCATGTTGCTCACTTGTCAAAACTAGCTTTTTCACCTGAAGAAACAGCAGAATTTGCGACAACTTTGTCAAAAATTGTGGACATGGTGGAGTTGTTAAACGAAGTTGATACAACTGGTGTGCCTTTTACATCAAACGTGGCAGAAAATGTCAACTATATGCGTGAAGATGTACCAGTTGCAGGTTGGAATCAAGAAGAACTTTTCCAAAATGTACCTGAAAAAGAGCGGGGCTATATCAAGGTTCCTGCCATCCTAGATGACGGAGGAGATGCCTAATGACTTTAAACCAAAAAACAATTGAAGAATTGCATGATCTCCTTGTCAAAAAGGAACTTTCAGCAGTTGAGCTGACGAAAGCTACTCTGGAAGATATGAAAAGTCGAGAAAGTGCAGTTGATAGTTTTATTACGATTAGTGAAGAAGAAGCAGTGGCACAGGCAGCAGCAGTAGATGCAAAGGGAATTGATGCGGATAATCTCATGAGCGGCATTCCACTGGCTGTTAAGGACAATATTTCTACTAAGGGGATTCTAACGACAGCTGCCTCAAAAATTCTCTACAATTACAAGCCGATTTTCGATGCGACCAGTGTGGAGAAGCTCTACAGCAGGGACATGATTATCGTTGGTAAAACCAATATGGACGAATTTGCCATGGGTGGTTCTAGCGAAAACTCTTATTTTAAGACTACGAAAAATGCTTGGGACGCTACAAAAGTTCCAGGTGGTTCATCTGGTGGTTCAGCGACAGCAGTTGCTTCTGGTCAAGTTCGCCTGTCTCTAGGTTCTGATACCGGAGGTTCGATCCGTCAGCCAGCTTCCTTTAACGGAGTGGTTGGTCTCAAGCCAACTTATGGACGAGTTTCTCGGTTTGGTCTCATTGCTTTTGGTAGCTCGCTAGATCAGATTGGACCATTTTCTCGGACGGTCAAAGAAAATGCTCAGCTTTTGGGAGTGATTGCAGGCAATGACAAAAAAGACTCAACTTCTTCTCAACGAGCTGTTCCTGATTTCACTAGCAAGATTGGTCAAGAGATTAAAGGATTGAAAATCGCCCTTCCAAAAGAATACATGGGCGATGGAATTGATGAAAAAGTCAAAGAACGCATTTTAGCGGCTGCTCAGCATTTGGAGAGTCTGGGAGCAATTGTTGAAGAAGTCAGCCTTCCGCACAGCAAGTACGGTGTTGCAGTCTACTATATCATCGCTTCTTCTGAAGCCAGTTCCAACTTGCAACGTTTTGACGGGATTCGCTACGGCTATCGGGCAGAAGAGATTGAAAACTTAGAAGATGTCTATGTTAAATCTCGCAGCCAAGGTTTTGGTGAGGAAGTCAAGCGCCGAATTATGCTAGGAACGTTCAGTTTATCGTCTGGTTATTATGATGCTTATTTCAAAAAGGCGGGTCAAGTTCGGACGCTCATTATGCAAGATTTTGCCAAGGTTTTTGAAAAATATGATTTGATCTTAGGTCCAACTGCACCGACGGTAGCTTATGACTTGGGCAGTCAAAACCAAGATCCGGTAGCCATGTATCTGGCCGACCTTTTGACCATTCCAGTCAATCTGGCTGGCCTGCCGGGTATTTCGATCCCAGCTGGCTTTGCAGATGGTCTTCCTGTTGGTCTGCAGCTGATTGGTAACCACTTTGATGAAGAAACGATTTACCAAGTCGCAGCTGCTTTTGAAGCAACGACAGATTACCACAAGCAAAAGCCAGTCATTTTTGGAGGTGAAAAATAATGAACTTTGAAACGATTATTGGATTGGAAGTCCATGTTGAATTAAAAACAAATTCAAAAATTTTCTCACCAGCACCGGCTCATTTCGGGGAAGATCCAAATACCAACACCAATATCATTGACTGGTCTTTTCCAGGTGTCTTGCCAGTAATGAATAAGGGAGTTATTGATTACGGTATCAAGGCTGCTCTGGCGCTCAATATGGACATTCATCAAAAAATGCACTTTGACCGCAAGAATTATTTTTATCCAGATAATCCTAAAGCCTATCAAATTTCTCAATTTGATGAGCCCATTGGCTATAATGGCTGGATTGAAATTGAGCTAGAAGACGGCACGACTAAGAAAATTCGCATTGAGCGGGCTCATTTGGAAGAGGATGCTGGCAAGAATACCCATGGCAGTGACGGTTATTCTTATGTTGACCTTAACCGTCAAGGAGTGCCTTTGATCGAGATTGTCTCAGAAGCTGACATGCGCAGTCCAGAAGAAGCTTACGCTTACTTAACAGCGCTCAAAGAAATTATCCAATACACGGGTATTTCCGATGTCAAGATGGAGGAAGGCTCCATGCGGGTGGATGCAAATATTTCTATCCGACCTTATGGCCAAGAAGAATTTGGTACCAAGACAGAACTAAAAAATCTTAATTCCTTTAACTTTGTCCGCAAGGGATTGGCTTTTGAGGAAAAACGCCAGGCTGAGATTTTGCGTAGCGGTGGACAGATTCGTCAAGAAACTCGCCGTTATGACGAAGCGAC
Source organism: Streptococcus sp. HMSC067A03 (assembly GCF_001814295.1). Lineage (NCBI taxonomy): Bacteria > Bacillati > Bacillota > Bacilli > Lactobacillales > Streptococcaceae > Streptococcus > Streptococcus sp. HMSC067A03. The sequence goes on from NZ_KV815648.1 coordinate 106,252, forward strand.
AGGTGAGACTCTTTTGATGAGAGTCAAGGAAGGTTCGGCAGATTATCGTTATTTCCCAGAGCCAGACCTGCCAATCTTTGAGATTGATGACAGCTGGATTGAGGCGGTGCGCTCAGATTTACCAGCTTTTCCAAAAGAACGTCGGGCTAAGTATAAAGCTGACTTCGGACTATCAGACTATGATGTCAAACAATTAACGGCAACGAAAAATCTCTCAGACTTCTTTGAAGCTGCAGTAGCAGCAGGCGGAGACGCAAAATCTGTGTCAAACTGGCTGCAAGGTGAAGTGGCTCAGTACCTCAATGCTGAGGGCAAGACTATCGCAGAGATTGAATTGACACCGGAAAATCTGACAGAAATGATTGCCTTGATTGCAGATGGCACTATCTCTTCTAAAATTGCCAAAAAAGTCTTTGTTCATTTGGCGAAGAATGGTGGATCAGCCAAGGAATATGTGGAAAAAGCCGGTCTGATCCAAATCTCAGACCCAACCCAGCTATTACCAATCATTCAAGAAGTCTTTGCCAACAATGAAAAAGCCCTCAATGACTACAAGGGCGGCAACAAAAATGCAGCCAAGTCCCTGATTGGTCAGCTCATGAAAGCTACCAAAGGTCAAGCCAATCCACAAGTAGCCCAAAAGCTGCTTAATGAGGAATTGGCGAAGTTGTAAAATCTAAAAAATCAGTCGTTTCGGCTGATTTTTTGTGTTATAATCATACGATGAAAGGGAGAAGTGGAATGTCAAAGACAGCCAAAGGAACAATGTTAACATTAGTAGCAGGAGTTGCATGGGGATTGTCAGGTACGAGTGGGCAATACTTAATGGCGCATGGATTTCCCGTCTTAGTTTTAACGAATGTTCGACTTTTAATTGCGGGAGTTCTGTTGATATCGTATATGGTATTAACCAATCGCAAAAAATTATTTGAAATGCTAAAAGATCAGGAAGCGATGATGTCATTAGTGCTTTTTGCTTTATTAGGACTTTTGCTCAATCAATTTGCTTATTTAAATCTATTTATGAAAGTAATGCAGGCACAGCTACTGTTCTGCAATATGTCTGTCCGGTTGGAATCCTTGCTTATACTTGCCTCAAAGATTGGGTTGCACCTACTATAACAGAAGTGTTGTCTATGATATTAGCTATTGGAGGTACTTTTTTGATTGCCACTCATGGACAGCTCGATCACTTATCTGTAACGCCAGCAGGGCTTTTTTGGGGATTATTTGCTGCCTTCACTTACGCTTTATATATTTTAATCCCAATTCAATTGATAAAAAGGTGGGGCAGTATTCCGGTGATTGGAGTGGGGATGACATTAGCAGGCCTTGCTCTAACACCATTTAGTGGTATCTTACATTTTCATTTGCGATTGTCAATGGAAGTATACCTAGCTTTGGTGGGCATTATCTTAGTGGGAACAATCCTCGCTTATACGCTATTTCTCAAAGGAACCAGTTTAGTTGGACCTGTTAAATCTAGCCTGTTAGCGGCTGTTGAGCCCATATCGGCTGTATTTTTTGCCTTTCTCATTATGCATGAGCAATTTTATCTTGTAGACTTTGCTGGTATGTTTATGATTTTATCGGCGGTCTTCTTGATTTCTATAAAAGATTTGATATTAGAAAAAAGGAAAGGAATCTTATAAAAGGCAGAGCGAATCGCATTGCTCTGTCTTTCATTTTGAAAATAATTGCCAAAAGAAGTCGATGATGTATGTCAAACCGTAAGTATAGATGACAAGCGTGATGGGTTTGCACAAGACAATAATAATCATATATTTTTTAAAAGTCATTTTCGTAAGAGCAGCCAGCATACAGAGGAAGTCTGCTGGACTGATAGGCCAAATCATCATAAAGATGAAAAAACGTTCAAAACGATTGTCCTCGTCCAGCCAACCGATATACCTGTCGTAGGTATGTTTGCTGACGACCGATTGGACAAAAGCAGAACCGTAGGTACGCGCTAGGTAAAAAATAATAGCACAGCCGATGACGATACCGACATAATTATAAATGGTTCCAATGATATGACCATAAATAAAAACACCAGCAACCGAAGTCAAAGCTCCAGGAATAATAGGAACAACTGTCTGTAGGATTTGCAGGAAAATAAAAAGTGGTGGTCCCCAAAATCCAGCCTGCTTAATAAAGGCGGACAGGGTTTCTTTAGATTGTAAAATGCCAGTATAATAGGCCCAGATACAGAAAATTACTGTTCCAACTGCTCCAACAATAGAAGCCCAGTTGATAAATTTTTGTAAAAGAGGGGAGACGGCAGTCATTTTCTTACTCGTATTTGCCATAAGTTCCTCCGTGTTAAATTCTCTATTCTTACTATAACATTTTTAAACATTTTTTGGCAAATTGTGCATAAAATCGATGAAAAGATCTAGGGTGCGAAAACCTTTTTTTTATGTTAAAATAGGTAGAAGTATAATGTTTGGAGAGAAATGTGGCAATTGAAAACTACATGCCTGATTTTGCGATTGAGGCAGTTTATGATTTGACAGTTGAAAGTTTAAAAAAACACGGTATCAAGGCTGTTTTGGTGGATTTAGATAATACTCTTATCGCATGGAACAATCCCGATGGAACACCAGAAATGAAGCAGTGGCTTCACGATGTGCGAGATGCAGGGATTCGAATTATTGTGGTATCTAATAATACCAAAAAACGAGTGAAGCGAGCAGTTGAAAAATTTGGAATTGATTATGTTTGTTGGTCTATGAAGCCTTTTACTTGGGGGATTAATCGTGCGTTAAAGGAATTCCATTTTGAGAAAAGCGAAGTGGTCATGGTAGGCGATCAGCTTATGACAGATATTCGAGCTGCTCACAGGGCTGGAATTCGTTCGATTTTGGTCAAGCCGCTGGTTGAGCATGATTCAATAAAAACTCAGATTAATCGGGCGCGTGAGCGGAGAGTTTTGAAAAAAATCACTAAAAAATATGGAATGATTGAATACAAAAAAGGAATTTAAACATGGAAGACATTTTCTGTATTGGGTGTGGAGCACCGATTCAGACAAAATATAAGGACAAGTTAGGCTATACTCCTCAGTCTGCTTTGGAAAAGGGAATGGAGATTGGCGAACTGTACTGCCAGCGCTGTTTTCGTCTCCGTCACTACAACGAAATTACTGATGTGCAGCTGACAGACGATGATTTTCTTAGGCTTCTCCACGAAGTGGGTGACAGTAATGCTCTCGTAGTCAATGTAGTAGATATTTTTGATTTTAATGGTTCGGTCATTCCGGGTTTACCACGCTTTGTGGCCGGCAATGATGTGCTGTTAGTTGGGAATAAAAAAGATATTCTTCCCAAGTCTGTTAAGACTAGCAAAGTGACCCAATGGTTGACAGAGAGGGCTCACGAGGAAGGTCTGCGTCCTGTTGATGTGGTTCTGACTTCAGCTCAAAATAAGCAAGCCATTAAAGAACTAATTGAAAAGATTGAGCAATATCGGAAAGGCCGAGATGTCTATGTGGTCGGTGTAACTAATGTTGGTAAGTCAACGCTAATCAATGCTATTATTCAGGAAATCACTGGGGATAAGGACATTATCACCACTTCCCGTTTTCCTGGCACTACTTTGGATAAGATTGAGATTCCTCTGGTTGATGGTAGTCATATCTACGACACACCTGGAATTATCCACCGCTACCAAATGGCTCATTATTTATCTGCTAAAAATCTCAAATATGTCAGCCCGAAAAAGGAAATCAAGCCCAAAACTTACCAACTCAATCCTGAACAAACCCTCTTTTTAGGAGGCTTGGGACGCTTTGATTTTGTGTCGGGTAACAAACAAGGTTTTACTGCTTATTTTGACAATGAACTAAAGCTGCATCGCACCAAGCTTGCAGGAGCGGGAGAATTTTATGAAAAGCATGTTGGTTCTTTGCTAACACCGCCCTCTAAAAAAGAAGTGGCAGATTTTCCGCAGCTAGTCAAGCATGAGTTGAAAATTGAAACCAAAACAGATGTAGTCTTTTCAGGTTTGGGCTGGATTCGTGTGATAGGACCAGCACAGATTGCAGTTTGGGCGCCAGAGGAAGTAGCAGTGGTGACCCGCAAAGCCATTATCTAAGAAGAAATGGCTGTTAGAAAAATAAAGAGAAGACAAACGAAATAAGAAACAAAAGAGGAATCTATGTCATTAACATCTAAACAGCGAGCTTTTTTAAATAGTCAAGCTCACAGTCTCAAACCCATTATTCAGATTGGCAAAAACGGCCTCAACGACCAGATTAAAACAAGTGTCCGTCAAGCTCTAGATGCTAGAGAATTGATTAAAGTGACTCTTCTGCAAAATACAGATGAGAACATTCATGAAGTAGCAGAAATTCTCGAAGAAGAAATCGGCGTGGACACTGTTCAAAAAATTGGTCGTATTTTGATTTTGTACAAGCAGTCTAGCAAAAAGGAAAACCGCAAAATTTCAGTAAAGGTAAAAGAAATTTAGAGGAAGTAGCCTATGGCAATTGAATTACTGACTCCTTTCACCAAGGTGAAGTTGGAACCAGAAGTAAAAGCAAAAAAAAGAAAGCAAGTTGGGATTTTAGGTGGAAACTTCAATCCAGTCCATAATGCTCATTTGGTCGTAGCTGATCAAGTTCGTCAGCAGCTATGTTTAGATCAGGTCTTGCTCATGCCTGAGTATGAGCCGCCCCATGTTGATAAGAAAACAACGATTGATGAGAAGCACCGATTGAAAATGCTGGAGTTGGCAATTGAAGGCATCAAAGGTTTAGGAATTGAAACCATTGAACTTGAGAGAAAAGGTATTAGTTATACCTATGATACGATGAAGCTCTTGACAGAAAAACATCCAGATACAGATTATTATTTCATTATCGGAGCGGACATGGTAGATTATCTTCCTAAATGGTATCGGATTGATGAATTGGTTGATTTGGTTCAATTTGTCGGTGTTCAACGCCCTAGGTATAAAGCAGGAACGTCCTACCCAGTTATTTGGGTAGATGTGCCGCTCATGGATATTTCTTCTAGCATGGTTCGGGACTTTCTGGCTCAAGGACGAACACCAAATTTTCTCTTACCTAAGCTAGTTTTAAACTATATCGAGAAAGAAGGTCTTTACAATAATGGGATATGAAAGCTACGTGGGAATTTCTCGTAATCAGCTTTTAGTCAAAATGCAGCAACTGTTACCAGAAAAACGTTTTAAACATTGTCTGGGAGTGGAACAAGCAGCGATTAACTTGGCAGAGCGCTTCGGAGTAGATGTAGGAAAAGCTGGTTTGGCAGGTCTGCTCCATGATTATGCGAAAAAGCTCTCTGACGAAGAATTTCTGGCGCTGATTGATAAGTATGATCTGGATCCAAAACTGAAAGATTGGGGAAATAATGTTTGGCATGGCATGGTCGGCATTTACAAAATTCAAGAAGATTTAGGATTGAGTGATCCAGAAATTTTGAGAGCTATTGAGGTTCATACCGTAGGTTCTGCTCAGATGTCCGATTTAGATAAGGTGGTTTATGTAGCAGACTATATTGAGCCTAATCGGGACTTTCCAGGAGTGGAGCAAGCACGTGAAATTGCTCACGTTTCGCTTAATCGAGCCGTGGCTTATGAAACAGCTCGTACAGTGGAATATCTGGCTCATCAGGGCTTGCCGATCTATCCCCAAACTTTGGAGACCTATAATGCACATGTGTACTATTTGAAAGAGGATTAAATGAAAGAAAAAGAATTATTAGAAATTGTTGTAAAAGCAGCAGATGAAAAACGAGCGGAAGATATCACCGTGCTAGATTTGCAGGGATTGACGACGATGACTGATTATTTTGTCATTGCTAGCTCTATGAATAGTCGTCAACTAGAAGCTATTGCAGAAAATATCCGTGAGAAAGTCACAGAAGTAGGGCTGTCAGCTAGTCATGTAGAAGGGGATGCTGCTGGAGGCTGGGTGCTTCTAGACTTAGGTGGTGTGGTCGTTCATATCTTTTCCGAGGAAATGCGGAGTCACTATAATCTTGAAAAACTCTGGTATGAAGCGGTCGGTATTGATGTAACACCATTACTTGAGAAACAAACCTTGTAATTAAAAATATCAATGAAGGGTTGAGGACGCTGTCCCAGCCCTTTTCAACGAGGAGAAAGGAAAGTACCTGTTTTTGGTACTGTTAGGTAAGATGACAACTTATGAAACGTTTGCATCGGTTTATGATGCTATCATGGATGACTCCCTTTATGATAAATGGACTGACTTTTCGCTCCGCCATTTTCCAAAAGATAAGAAAAAGCTTTTAGAGTTAGCTTGTGGAACAGGGATTCAATCCGTTCGTTTTGCTAAAGTTGGCTTTTATGTGACCGGACTTGATTTGAGTGAGGATATGCTTGAAATCGCAAGAAAACGGGCTAAAGAAGCAGGCGAAGTTATCGAATTCAAACAAGGCAATATGCTTGATTTGTCGCAAGCAGGAAATTACGATTTGGTGACTTGTTACTCAGATTCTATCTGTTATATGGCTGATGAAGTTGAGGTTGGTGATGTCTTTAAACAAGTTTACGACTGTTTGAATGAGGACGGAGTATTCATCTTTGACGTGCACTCAACCTATCAGACAGATACTGTTTTTCCTGGTTATTCTTACCATGAAAATGCAGAAGAATTTGCCATGGTTTGGGATACCTATGCTGATGAGGCACCGCATTCTGTTGTGCACGAATTGACTTTCTTCTTACAAGATGAGGATGGGCGCTTTACACGCTACGACGAAGTTCATGAAGAACGCACTTATGATATTTTGACCTATGATATTTTGTTAGAGCAAGCAGGTTTTAAAAATGTCAAGGTATATGCAGATTTTGAAGACGAGGCACCAATAGAAACAAGCAAGCGTTGGTTTTTTGTAGCGGAGAAATGAGATGACAGTAACTGGTATTATCGCAGAATTTAATCCCTTTCACAATGGTCACAAATATTTGCTGTCGCAGGCTGATGGTGTGAAGGTTGTTGCTATGTCGGGTAATTTTGTCCAACGTGGTGAACCTGCGATTGTGGATAAGTGGACACGCGCGGAAATGGCTCTGCGAAATGGCGCTGATTTGGTGGTTGAATTGCCATTTTTGGTGGCTGTTCAGTCAGCGGATTACTTTGCACAAGGTGCGGTGGACATTTTAGAGCGTCTAGGTGTGGATAAGTTGGCTTTTGGGACGGAAGAAAATCTGGATTATCAGCACTTTTCACAGATTTATGGGGATAACCAACAGAACATGGTGGACTACTTGCAAAGTTTGCCAGCTGATTTGTCATATCCACAGAAAACGCAGGAAATGTGGGAGAGATTTGCTGGTGTGCACTTCACTGGAAATACCCCAAATCACATTTTAGGGCTTTCTTATGCCAAAGCTTGTGCTGGAAAAGATATTCAATTGACACCAATCATACGTCAGGGAGCAGGCTACCATTCACAGGAAGAAAATGAAAAATATGCTTCGGCTACTGCTCTGAGAAAGCGAATGAATTGTTCAGGTTTTCTAGCAAAATTCACTCCAGATCATGAACTTCTGATTCAGTCTCCCAAAGTGACCTGGTCAGCACTCTATCCTTTTTTGCGTTATCAGATGATTAGTCATCCTGATCTGACTACTTTTTATCAGGTTAATCAGGAACTTGCGGTGCGCTTGCGGGAAGCAGCAAAAACCAGTTATACCACAGAAGAGTTGGTTGAACAAGTGGCTACCAAGCGATATACGAAAGCACGAATCAGACGGATTTTGACCTATATTTTGGTTGGTGCAAGAGATGAGCTTTTGCCTAGCGGAATTCACGTATTAGGTTTTACTCAAGCAGGTCAAGAACATCTTAAAAAGATGAAAAAGAAAATCGAAGTCATCAGCCGCATTGGTCAAGAGCCATGGGATTCCTTAACGCAGCAAGCTGATCGTATTTACCAACTAGGAAATATAAAGCTAGAGGAACAGAATTTTGGAAGGATCCCGATTATAGTAGATTGATGAAAAAATTGTCTTATAGAACAGTCTCTTGTCACTAATTTGCTAGTGAAATTCAGGTTGACTTGTGTTATAATAAAAAAGATTGAAAAAGTGAAAATCTAAAGGAGAATATCCAATGGGACGTAAATGGGCCAATATCGTGGCAAAGAAAACAGCAAAAGATGGAGCAAACTCAAAAGTTTATGCTAAATTTGGTGTTGAAATCTATGTAGCAGCTAAAAAAGGAGAACCAGATCCAGAATCGAACTCAGCTTTGAAATTTGTTATTGAACGTGCTAAACAAGCGCAAGTGCCGAAGCATGTTATTGACAAAGCGTTAGATAAGGCAAAAGGAAATACAGACGAAACCTTTACTGAAGGACGTTATGAGGGCTTTGGTCCAAATGGTTCAATGCTCATCGTTGATACCTTAACGTCAAATGTCAATCGTACCGCAGCAAATGTTCGTTCTGCCTTTGGTAAAAATGGTGGGAACATGGGAGCGAGTGGCTCAGTGTCTTATATGTTTGATAATAAAGGTGTGATTGTATTCACAGGAGATGATGCTGATAGTGTGTTTGAACAACTGCTAGAAGCTGATGTTGATGTGGATGATGTAGAAGCAGAAGATGGTACTATCACCGTTTATACAGCACCAACAGATTTGCACAAAGCCTTGACAGTGCTTCGTGAATCTGGTGTGGAGGAATTCCAAGTTACCGAATTGGAAATGATTCCGCAATCTGATGTGACCTTATCAGGTGAAGACTTAGAAACATTTGAAAAATTGTATTCTGTTTTGGAAGATGACGAAGATGTCCAAAAGATTTATACAAATGTAGAAGGATTTTAATAGTGAAGAAAGAGGTGCTTAGATACTCTTTTGAGCTTAAAAAGCAAATGAAGAGTCCAACAGCTACTGCATCAATAGTTTTTTACTAATACAGATTGAGACTGAGATAATTTTGTCCCAGTCTCTTTTTTTTTGTTACTTACTAATCTCTCAGTGTTTTTTAAGAAATTTAGTTATAAGACCGTAAGTATTTTGAACTAGTATCTTCTTTACTTTGATAGAATAGACATGAAGTTTGGTAGAAAAGGTGGGCTAGCTAATAATATGTAGTTGAAGAGTGAGGTTGGTTTCCAAGACTGCTTGTTGTAGCTCAGCTTATTCTAAAAATTCAAATAAGGAGCGTAAAAAGCAGATAAACCAGTGATAAACTATAAGTTGAGAGAAGTAAACTATTGGTCGATTGAGTTTGTAAGAAAAGGTGCTACAATATAATTAGCAAATGGAGGGAGGAAAAATCTGATGAAAAAACAAACACTAGGTATGATGATTTCATCATTAAGGAAAGCAAAAGGAATGACACAATTAGAACTGGCTGAAAAGATGGGGGTCACTGATAAGGCTGTTTCAAAATGGGAAAGAGATTTATCTTATCCAGATATTAATACCATTCCTAAATTAGCAGATCTGTTTGATACATCGGTAGACGAGCTGATGCAAGGACAGACAGTGATGAAAGAAAACAAAAGAAATGGAAAATTTGATATTGTTGATACCGTGTTGAGAGGACTTGGAGTAGCCATGGGGATTGCCGTGGTGGTTTTATCTACTTTAGGAAAACTGGACACTAAGGCTGCACTGACAATGCTTGGACTTGGTTTAGCCAGTCTATCTATCTCTTCACTAAAGGATAAAAACGAATGAGAATGATTATTAAAGGCGATGGTGAAATAACTATTGCCTTTTCTGGTAAGTTTTCATATTCAGGTCATCTAGAGATTTTACATGGGGTTATATTACAATGGTAATAAGGTTCTCGCAAGCGTCTGGGAACAGAGAAAAAGAGGAGGGGAAAATGGATGCTTTTAAGCATATCAATCCTAAGTTTTTAGTATGGTAAAGAATTATTCGGGTGCACAATTTGTCAAAGACTTTGTAGTAAGGATTATCGTGGTAATCATTTTCATATTGGTAAGCCAACAGCCGCTTTGGTTGTTATCATTTATGGAATTATTGCGCAATACGGTTTAGCTGGTCTAATGATCATCGGCATGGGTTTGTTGCATTTTGATGATCTGATTAAATTTATTTCAAAGACCATCACTGTTGGCTTTACCCTTGGAATTGACGTTGGAATTATCGCTGGACAAATCAAGGATTTCTTTAGTCTGAACAAGGTAAAAATGTCTTAATTCTTCGTATGCGCAGTGTGTCTGCAATGGATATTTCAGGATTGGATGCTCTTGAAGAGCTCCTTGACATTTGTCAAAAATAAGGGTCGACCTTAATCTTGTCACAGTTAATGAACATATCGTGTCATGGAAAAGCAAGCTTTATTGATAGAGTTGGTGCAGACAACTTTTGTGCTAATATTGATATCGCTTTAACGCGCGCAGCTAGTTTAGAAAAGTAATTGAGTTTTCCACTATTCGTCAAATGTATCAATGTTTGGTAAAAATCTGATTTCGTTTAGCTCTACTTGATAAAGAAAATCTATCACTTTGATAAAAATCAAATAATAGTCAAGAAGAAAAATATTTGATATGATAGGATTTATCTTAATGAAAGAGGGTATTGTAAGAATATGAAAAAAGTATTGAAATACTTTTCTTTAGCAGCTCTTGGACTTTTAACAGCAGGAATTTTAGTAGCCTGCTCTACTTCAAAGTCACCTACTTCATCTGGGAAAACAGAAGTCAAAGTTGCAACGAATGCTTCACCAAAGCCATTTAACTATGAAGAAAATGGGAAACTAACCGGCTATGAGATTGAAGTTATTCGTGCCATTTTTAAAGGTTCTAATAAATACAAGGTCAAATTTGAAACGACAGAGTGGTCTGGTATTTTCGCTGGTCTAGATAGCGATCGCTACCAAATGGCAGTGAATAATATCAGCTATACAAAAGAGCGTGCAGGGAAATACTTGTATGCAGCTCCCATTGCTAAAAATCCAAATGTTTTAGTTGTGAAAAAAGGTGAAAAAAGTATTCAATCACTGGATGACATTGGTGGCAAAACAACGGAAGTAGTACAGGGAACAACGACTGCTGCACAATTAGAAAAATACAATCAAGCACATGCTAACAATCCAACGAAAATTAGCTATACAAAAGCGGATTTTCAACAAATTATGAACCATTTAAACGATGGAAAGTTTGATTATAAGATTTTTGATAAAATCGGTGTTGAAACAGTTATTAAAAATCAAAAACTGGATAACCTAAAAGTGATTGATTTACCAAGCAATCAACAACCTTATGTTTATCCACTTTTAGCAAAGGGGCAAAATGAATTGAAAACATTTGTCAATAAGCGCATTCAAGACTTGTACAAAGATGGGACTCTGGAAAAATTATCTCAAAAATTCTTTGGTGGTAGTTACTTGCCAGCAGAAGCAGATGTGAAATAAGAAACTTAAAACCAGCTAGATGCTAAATGTCAGCTGGTTTTTTTAATAAATTTAGTTATAGCTTAAAACTATAACCCTTGTTATGAAATAACAATTTGTCAATCAGGTAAATATGTGCGATACTATTTTCATAAGATTTTTAAAGGAGAATGAAAATGAAATTGAAAAAATGGTTTGGAATAACAGCTCTAGCAGCGACAGCAGTAATTGGTTTAGCAGCTTGTGGTTCGGGAAATAAAAATGCTGATGCCAAGACAGTTAAAATTGGTGTGATGACAAAAAGTGATTCGGAAGAAAAACGTTGGAACAAGATTCAAGAGTTGTTGAAAAAAGATAACATCAAGTTGCAATTTACAGAATTTACGGATTACTCTCAGCCGAATAAAGCAGTTGCTGATGGTGAAGTGGATATCAATGCTTTCCAACACTACTATTTTTTGAACAACTGGAATAAGGAAAACAAGCAAAACTTAGTCGCAGCAGCTGAAACTTATATTGCCCCAATTCGCCTCTATTCTGGTACAAAAAATGGAAAAAATAAATATACGAAGGTAAGTCAAATTCCAAATGGTGCAGAAATCGCAGTTCCAAATGATGCAACAAATGAAAGTCGAGCACTCAATCTATTGCAATCTGCAGGTCTGATTAAATTAGACAAATCTGGGAATGAATTGGCAACTGTGGCAAATATCAAAGAAAATCCAAAGAAATTGAAAATTACAGAATTGGATGCCAGTCAAACAGCACGTTCATTGACATCTGTAGATGCAGCTGTTGTCAATAATACTTTTGTTACCGAAGCAAAAATTGATTTTAAAAAAGCTCTGTTTGTTGAACCAAAAGATAAAAACTCAAAACAATGGTTTAATATCATTGCAGCTAAAAAAGATTGGGAAAAATCTCCAAAAGCAGATGCCATTAAGAAAATTATCAAAGCCTATCATACAGATGAAGTCAAAAAAGTAGTTGACGAAACATCAGATGGTCTAGATCAACCAGTTTGGTAAGATTCACCCTATTTATCTGTATTTCAGTTTGACAAAACTCAGTTGGAATCGCCGACTGAGTTTTGTCGCCATAACTATGAGGAAAAAAGATGACATTTTCAAGTGAAGAAGAACAAATTAAAAGATTTGACGAGGATATGGTGGCACAAGACTATATTGCCGTTTTACGGGCGTTGATTGCTAAAAAATCAATCTTTGCCCAACAGGTTGGTCTACAAGAAGTTGCTGCTTATCTAAAAGAAATCTTTATCAAAGCCGGTGCAGAGGTGGAATTAGATGAAAGCTATACAGCGCCATTTGTGATAGCAAAATTTAAAAGTCAGAATCCAACAGCTAAGACAATTATTTTTTACAACCATTATGATACAGTTCCGGCAGATAGTGATCAAATTTGGACAGATGATCCGTTCACTCTATCTATTCGGGATGGTAGTATGTATGGTCGTGGAGTCGATGATGACAAAGGGCATATTATCGCACGTTTGACGGCTGTTCAAAAATACCTACAAACGCATGATGACTTGCCTGTTACTGTCATTTTTATCATGGAAGGTGCGGAGGAATCAGCTTCGGTTGATTTGGAGAAATATCTAGAGAAACACAAATCTCTTCTACATGGAGCAGACCTGTTGGTTTGGGAGCAAGGCATTAAAAATTCTTTAGGTCAACTTGAAATTTCTGGCGGAAACAAAGGAATTGTGACCTTTGATATGAAGGTCCAAAGTGCGGAAGTGGATATTCATTCTAGCTTTGGTGGTGTGATTGATTCAGCTTCTTGGTACTTGTTGAACGCCCTTGCTAGCTTGAGAGGTAAGGATGGACGTATTCAGGTAGAAGGGCTTTATGATCAAGTAATCGCACCTAATCAACGAGAATTGGCTTTGGTGGAGAGATACGCTCAGCGCAGTCCAGAAGAAGTAGAAACCATTTACGGTTTGAAATTACCTTTATTACAAGCGGAGAAAAAAGATTTTTTAAATCGCATTTTCTTTGAACCATCTTTGAATATTGAAGGAATTACTTCTGGTTACCAAGGTCAGGGAGTGAAGACGATTCTTCCGTCAGATGCTTCAGCAAAAGCAGAAGTTCGCTTAGTACCAGGGCTGGAGCCACATGGAGTATTAGAACTGATTCGCAAACAACTCGACAAAAATGGTTTCGATAAGGTAGAATTAGTCTATACTTTGGGCGAAATCAGTTATCGTAGTGATATGAGTGCGCCCTCTATTCTCAATGTTATTGAGTTGGCTAAGAAATTTTATCCAGAAGGTGTTTCTGTTTTGCCTACAACCGCAGGAACTGGTCCCATGCACACTGTTTTTGAAGCACTTGAAGTGCCAATGGCAGCTTTTGGACTTGGTAATGCAAATAGTCGTGACCATGGTGGTGATGAGAATGTACGCATTTCAGATTATTACACCCATATTGAATTAGTAGAGGAGCTGATTGTAAGTTATGAGTAAAGAAATGATTCAATTAGAGCATATTGACGTAACTTTTCAACAAAAGAAACGTCAGATTCAAGCAGTTAAAGATGTGACACTTCATATTCAAGAAGGAGATATTTATGGAATTGTTGGCTATTCTGGAGCTGGGAAATCAACCTTGGTGCGTGTGATTAACCTTTTGCAGGTACCCACAAGTGGAAAAATTATTGTAGATGGGGATGTTCTTTTTGACAATAAAGTAACTCTGACAGCAGAACAACTGCGTCGCAAACGTCAAGATATTGGCATGATTTTCCAACATTTTAATTTGATGAGTCAATTAACAGCGGAAGAAAATGTTGCGTTTGCGTTGAAACATTCTGGCTTATCAAAAGAAGAAAAGAAAGAGAAAGTACATACGTTGTTGGAGCTCGTTGGCTTAGCAGATCGCGCTGAAAATTATCCCTCTCAGCTTTCTGGAGGGCAAAAACAACGGGTTGCAATCGCGCGTGCCTTGGCAAATGACCCCAAAATCTTGATTTCGGATGAATCAACTTCTGCTCTAGATCCCAAAACAACTAAACAAATCCTCACATTGTTACAAGATTTGAATCAAAAGCTCGGATTAACGATTGTTTTGATTACTCATGAGATGCAAATTATCAAAGATATCGCTAATTGTGTTGCTGTTATGCAAGATGGTCAATTGATTGAAGAAGGTTCTGTCTTGGATATTTTCTCTAATCCTCAGCAAGATTTAACCAAAGACTTTATCTCCACTGCAACAGGGATTGATGAAGCTATGGACAAGATTGAACAGCAAGAGATTGTCAAACATTTAGCCTCAAATAGCCTATTAGTACAAATGAAGTATGCGGGAACCTCTACAGATGAACCCTTGCTGAATGAGATTTACAAACATCATCAAGTTACTGCCAACATACTTTATGGAAATATTGAAATTTTAGGGGGAACACCTGTCGGAGAACTGGTCGTTGTTTTATCTGGTCAAAAGGAAAATCTAGTAGCGGCTAAAACAGCTATTTGTGAAGCTGGGGTTCAATTAACGGTATTGAAGGGAGAAGCATAGATGGAAAACTTTATTCAAACATACTTGCCGAATGTTTATCGAATGGGGTGGAGTGGTCAAGCTGGCTGGGGAACAGCTATTTACTTGACATTATATATGACAGTCACTTCTTTTATTATTGGTGGATTATTAGGGTTAATTGCTGGGCTTTTTCTTGTTTTGACTGCTCCGGGAGGAGTCTTGGAAAATAAAGTAGTTTTTTGGGTTTTAGATAAAATCACGTCAATCTTTCGCGCAATTCCATTTATTATTTTGTTAGCCGTTCTTTCTCCGTTTTCCCATTTGATTGTAGGAACTAGCATTGGACCAAATGCAGCTATCGTACCACTTTCTTTTGCTGTATTTGCTTTCTTTGCTCGTCAAATTCAGGTTGTTCTCGCCGAATTAGATGCTGGTGTGATTGAAGCTGCTCAAGCTAGTGGAGCGACTTTCAGTGATCTAGTAGGTGTCTATCTACGCGAAGGTCTGCCAGATTTGATTCGTGTGACGACTGTGACTCTCATTTCTCTGATTGGGGAAACAGCCATGGCCGGTGCTGTCGGAGCCGGCGGGATTGGCAATGTTGCTATTGCTTATGGTTTCAATCGTTATAACAATGATGTCACTATTTTAGCAACAGTGATTATCATTATTCTTATCTTTACTATCCAGTTTGCTGGTGATTTTTTGACTAGAAAGTTAAGTCATAAATAGACAACTAAATATGATTGTTAAAGATAAACAATAAATATATGAAGAAATGATATAAAAATTCTATGATAATAGGCACTACACCCTCAAAATGAGACATAAGAAAACCACTTCTGCTGAAATCTAGGAAACTAGAAACAGGAGTGTTTTA
>NZ_KV815649.1:0-7191 GCF_001814295.1 Streptococcus sp. HMSC067A03
TCGGCGGTTCGATTCCGTCTCGCGCCATTTGTTTGATATTAGGAAGGGTAGCGAAGAGGCTAAACGCGGCGGACTGTAAATCCGCTCCTTCGGGTTCGGGGGTTCGAATCCCTCCCCTTCCATCTTGTACGGGCATAGTTTAAAGGTAGAACTAAGGTCTCCAAAACCTTCAGTGTGGGTTCAATTCCTACTGCCCGTGTATAGAATTATGGCGGGTGTGGTGAAGTGGTTAACACACCAGATTGTGGCTCTGGCATGCGTGGGTTCGATCCCCATCACTCGCCTATTTTATAGTATTGGGGTATAGCCAAGCGGTAAGGCAAGGGACTTTGACTCCCTCATGCGTTGGTTCGAATCCAGCTACCCCAGTTTAACTTGCCGGCGTGGCGGAATTGGCAGACGCGCTGGACTCAAAATCCAGTGTCCGCAAGGACGTGCCGGTTCGACCCCGGCCGCCGGTATAGTTGAAAAGACAAGGTTTTTAGACTTTGTCTTTTCTTTTTCTTCTTCAATATTTAAGCCTAAAGTTACTAAAAATTTCTAGTTTATTTTTGGGGATAGTAATTTTAGGTAACGAAAAAGAGAAGAGGTTCTATCCTTCTTCTCTCTAAAACTAACTACCCAATACTAATTTTTAGTTCTTGCTTAAGAGCTACAGCTAATTTGCTCATAGTTTCAATGCTAGTGTTATGTCCTCTTTCAATACGAGCGATAGTTGATTGAGGAACATGGGATAATTCTGAAAGTTGGCGTTGTGTTAGACCTGCTTTTGAACGGGCATTAGCAACAGCTAGCGCACTTTCTAAAATGGCTTTTTCAGCTTGGTAGCCCTCATTAAAAGAATTATCACTAAGTTGTTTATTTAAGAAATCATTGAATTTAATTGTTTTCATTTTTCTGTTCCCCTTCAAATTCTTTTTTGATGACTTGTGCCTTTTTAATTTCATTAATTGGTGTTTTTTGAGTTTTTTTGGTAAATCAATGTGTAATAATATATCTATTATCGACAGCATGAAAGTAGAGAGCACGTTGAATATTAGATGATACTTTGGAACGAATTTCAAAAATATCACTATTTAATTTCTTTACCCATTCCATACGCTGGGCAGTTAATAGCCCATGTTCTTGTATCATGCTAATAGTTGCCAGTAGTTTCTCTCTGTCTTTTTGTGGTAAAGATTTATAAAACTCTACAAATTCATTATGACCATTTGGTCTTGTATAGAACTCAAATATTAGCTTTTTCATCACATCTCCATGATAGCATATATTGTTCAAAAAGACAAATGATATTTCTTCAACCATTAAAACAAACTATCAAATTTATCTGCCAATGCAATTTGTTTACTTGGATATAAATGTTAGTAAGTGTCAATTGTGCTTGTTATAGACGCATGTCCGAGACGTTCTTTCACAACAAGGTAATCTTCGCCTTGATTGATTAAAAGGGAAGCCTGGGAATGTCTTAAATCATGTATTCTTATTTTTTTAAGGTTAGAATTACGTTTTAATAAACCATGATAATACTTTTCAATCCTATCTTTAGTAATTAGAACAGGGCTACTTTGAAATAATTGTAAATCTGTACAATCATCATTTGAAAATTGCTTCAGCAACTCATATTGTTTGTGTTGCCATACTTCTAGTTCATTCATCAATTTAGAGTTAATGACAATCTGCCTAATGCTAGCTTTAGTTTTAGGGGGACTGATATAACTAACTCCTTTTTTGAAGTAGACTGACTTTGAAACAGTTATTATATTTCTAGAAAAATCAATATCATTCCAATTGAGAGCCAAAACCTCTCCTAGTCGCATGCCAGTGAAGTACAGAACCTTAAATAATAATTGATAGTGATATTCTTCTGGGGTAAATAATTCCAAAAAGTCTTTAAATTCTGAAACGGTTCAATAGTTTAGCTTTGGACTATAGAAAAATAGTCTTTGATGTGTTTGTTGTCGTTATTTTCTTGTGTGTTGATATAGCTGATTTCTCGATGATTTATATCATCATCTTCCTTTAGTAGTTCATATAGCATAGAAACAGTTATTTTAGCCCCATAGAAGCGTTTTTTTAGCTCTACACTTCGTAGATAGTGTTCTGCCTCGGTAGCTTTTTTTTTCGTCTTATAACCTTTTTTACTAAGCCAACGTTGCTTTAGTGTGATTGGGTCAAAATCATTGCTGATATCTACAACCCAACTACCGTCTTTGCTTTTTCTAATCGCCATATCTTATCCCCTAGAAAGTGAGCTGTTCTGGACATCAAAGCCAAGTAGTTCAGTAGCGATAGTAGCAGGAATTGTGCTAATACATTTGTTTTGGTAAATTCTGAAACCTCTCTTTCTATAAGCAGTTCCTTTCCTTGTCTGATAATACGTTTAGAAGTTCCCTCAGAGAAACCAAGGGCAACCAAATCATTTTTATTTACAGTTGCTATCATGTGACTTACTCCTTATCTTTATCTATTCTGATCTTCTTGTATTTTACATGATTATCGAAATACTGGCTGTCTTTATAAACCTTGTAGTGTATTCTGTTTTATATAGGACTGTTGAGCTATTGTAGTCAAAAGTTTCATAGGTATAAAACTTATCTTCATCAGGTTTTTTCAGGTTACGAGATGATAAATAGGCTTGCTTACTGAAATTTTCCAACAATTCTTGTTCGATACCTTTTTCAAAGTATTTTGTAACATATCGACCAGGATTTTCTTTGCTATCGACATCGATTTTATTTATCCGAGCTGCTCCGTGTCCCCATAGTTCTAAGAGTTGACTATGTGGAATATAAGGGACTCTGAAAGGCAGAATATAAGCGTGCCATGCTCCACGTTTTTGCTTTTCTAATACTGCAATATATTTAAGTTGACTTTTCTTTGTTTTGAATATGTTATAGTTAAAGCGTTTAATAAATGTTTTGAGTAGGTCTTTGAAGTGGTTCTATAGTGGTTAATGTAAGAAAAGAAGTCAACCTCATCAATATTACAATCAACTAGACGGTGTAAGTTCCACTGTGCTTCTAAGCGAGTTTTCTTTATACGTTCGAGACGTTGTTCTTGTTCTTCAAGTGTTAGCACATCGAATGTTCTACGTTTTGATATTTCTTTACTTTCAGTATCAGCTTAAAATAGTTTTCCTTTTTGAAAATATTGGCTTTTCGTATTCCCAAATTTCAATATAGAAGGAAGCGGACTATCTTTTTATTGTACGAAGTCATAAAAAATAGTTCAAATTTTCTGCTACTTTCAAAAGACTTTTATGAATACCTGTAATGTTGCTCTAAATCTCGTATAGGTGTTTGTATTTATAAGTTGACTTTCATCTTCTTATTTTAAAAATACACAAGCTAGTCACAAAGTGCATAAATATGCACTCCAGGGGAGAAAATCTTCATTTTTTTACAGTAGTCTTATTGGAATAATGTCTTAAATTTTATTGACTACAGAGGCGCAAATGTAGTCAATGCAACAAATTGTTTAAATATGTCTAGACCAATTTTGTCAAAAAAATGTTGGCCTTTAGTTTACTTTTCTATCGGTCATCTGTAATCTATCTATAATACATCTACATTTATTTACAGTATGTCAAAAAATGTAAAATACCTCTGTAATATGGTTAAATAAATTTGTGAAAATGCTATAATCGGCTTGACATTTTAGGAAAATATTACTATCATAAAGAGTGAATAGTTTTTCAAACTAGGGCTTAACATATTGGATATGTTAAAATATTGAGAGGATATTTAAATGAAAAAAAGCAAGTTCTTTTTAGCGTCAACGGCTGTACTATTATCGGCTTTAGGTGCAAATCCTGTGTTGGCTCGGGACGTTGAACGTTCGATCACCACAACGATTGTGACACCAACTGTTGGCAATGATAAAAAGGCTTCTACTGAAACAATGGAGTCTAATAAGGAACCTACAAATGCAACAACAGCTGCGAAAGCTCCGACTGTTCCTGCAACTCCTGACAGGGCTAAGTCAGTTGTTAATCCGAGTACTCCAAGTGCGTCAGACAAGGTAGACCCTTCAAAGGCGACACCACCAACGCCAAGCGTGCCAGATAAAGAAAAGACTGACCCACCAGATACTTCAAATAAGGTAGAACAGCCGAAAATAGAATCAGCACCCCCATTGAAGTCAGAAAAGCAACGATCCGGAATATCAGAAACTGAGTCTTCAAAGCCAAATCAATCGGAGCCAGAAAAGAAATATGGTGATGTCACTGTTGAATACAAGAGTAAAGATGGCGCTTTGATTGCACCAAAAGAGTTAGACACGCCGACTTCTGAGGTGGGAACGGATTATGATACGACAGATTACCGAAGAGAGACGATTATTAGTTCAGAGGGCAAGAAATACCGTCTTGATCCGCAAGCTACACAAGGTTATGAAAAAGGGAAAGTTCTTGAAGGGAATACCACTATTACTTACTACTATGATCTGGTCACAGAAGCACCAGATTCTTCTAGTAAGGTAGTGCCACCAAGGGCAGAATCAACTCCCCCAGATAAGACCAAACCGGGTGAATCGGATTTATCTAATAAAGGGGCAACCCCACAAGATAAACCCAAAACTCCAGCTGCACCCTCAACGGATTCGTCGGTCGGTCCAGATAGCTCTATAGCAGATACTGTAGCACCACCAGATAAGATTCCGCATGATGGGATGCTAGATACTCAGCTTGAATCGACAGATACTTCTAGCGATGTTGTCAATCCGTCTGTCTTGACTGAAAAGAACACAGACAAATCGACAACTTCTGATGTGGACTTGAAAAAGGATGAAACGTTTAACCTTAACAATGCCTCATCTGTGAGTGGGAAAAAGGGTGATACGATTGACAATCCGATCAGATCCATTATTTCACCAGCTGATCCGCTTTTGACGGATAAGGGCTTTGAGATTATTGGTAATGACCAAGGGGAAGTCACCATCAAAAACGCAGATGGTTCTAAAACATCTGTACCAGCTGCGCAAGTAGGTGCTAGGGCAAATCCTGATGGAACGGTTACTGTCAAGTCAAGTAATGGTAAGTTTACGTTGTTGCCGGATACGGGGGAAGCAGCCACGATTCTCGCAACGATTGGTTTGTTTATCTTAGCTCTATTAGGCTTTAAAAAAGTTAAGCCTTTTGAGAAAGATAATTGGTTAATTGGGTAATTATTAAAAAGAAAAGAGGAATTTTATGTTTCATAATAGCAAAACGAAGGGTCATGGTTCGATCCGAAAAAACAAAATTTATGGTACCATTGGTGTTTTAACCCTTGGAACAATTGCAATCCTTAGCGCTCACCAAGGTGTAGCTGCTGATGAAGTAAAGGCAACGAAGCCAACAACGCCAGCTCCAGTGGCGGAAGCTTCTGATACAAGTCTTGCTGCACAATCAAAAGCAGTAGCAACTGAAGCAGCGAGTAGTTCTACAGCAAAAACTGTAAAAGAAACAACTCCAGCAGCAAGTACCACAACTGCTCCAGCAGGATCCACTTCAACGACTGATAACACAACAGCGTCAGCTGCTACAAAGACTGAAAGTGCAACGAAACCAGCTACTGCAAAGACTGAAACACCAGCAGCTGCTAAGCCTTCAGCACAAACAAGTACAACAACAGATGTAAATGTAGATTCTTCTGAGCTTGATAAAGCTGTCAATGATGCTAAAAAAGCAGGAGTTGATGTTCAAAAAGGAACAGATATTAATCATGGAACAGTTACAACTGAAGCTGAAAAGAATCAGAAAGTAGCTGAGATTAAAAAAGACTATAAAAAGCAGGCCGATGACATCAAAAAAGTAACGGAAGCTGCTAAAGAAGACTCTGCTAAATATAAAACGGCTAAAGAAAAGTATGATGCTGAACTAGCTAAATACAATACAGCTAAAGCGATTTACGATACAGCTAAAGCAAAATATGATCAAGATAAAGCAAAATATGACAAAGATAAGGCTGATTATGAAGTCAAGAAAGCTAAATTTGAGCTTGATAAAGCACAGTACGAGCAAGATTTAACCAAATACTATGCTGCTAAAGCAAAATACGAAAAAGACTTGGCAGATTACATCGTTGCTCAAGCAAAATACGAAAAAGATTTGCGAGATTATAATGCAGCATTAGCAGAATGGGAAAAGAATAAACATAAAGATGGCTATATCAAACAAAAACTTGCTCAGGAGCTAGTGTTTAAAAATGAGCCAAATGCTCAACTAACATTTCCTGATGGAGATAAAGTATATACCAAAGAAGAACTAAAAAGCTATTTTTATAGGAATATAAAAGACAAGCTTAATAGCAAAGATCCTCGTGATGGGGAAAACGACTTTAATGCGACGAATGATGTTAGTAAGTTGTCAAGAGTTATGTTGCGTAAAGGACGCCCTCTTAGGGTAGAATATACCAATCTCCAGAATTCTTACTTTAAAGGGAAAAAGATTTCCAAAGTAGAGTATGTCTATACTTTAAAAGAGAGTGGCACTCCTGGTTTAGATGAAATTCCTGCCTTTCTCGAAAAAGATCCTACTAAAACTATTTGGTACATGAGCCTTTATGGTAGAGGCACTCGGATCAATATGAAAGCTTACTTCTATGATGAAGATGGCAATAAGATGGATATGACGGGAGCTTTGGTCAGCTTTTCTTCATTAAACCGTGGTACTGGAGCATATAACGCTTCACCAAAAGCAGCTAACAAACACACAATAGAAAAAGTTTTTGATTTCAATGGTAGATTTCTCAACATCAATGGCTCATCAATAGAACGTCAATATGATGGATATTATTCGAGCCATGATAATGAAAGCAGAGCTAATGGTTCAAAATATGACGTAGGAGAATGGGATAGCCCTAATGCTCGTTATAAATGGTATGGAGCCATTGTTGGTCAGGCAGCTCGTCCGGATATTGAAGTAGAGTTCGGTTCCACTCTTCGTGCAACGCCTTGGTTTGCATTTAACTCGGATATTAAAGCAAATGGTATCCCAACGAAACCAGTTGCACCAACAAAACCGGAAGAGCCAAAAGAACCAACAAAACCAGTTGCACCAATTGAACCAACTGCACCAACTGAACCAGTAAAACCAACTCCGCCAACTGAACCAGATAAACCTGCTACTCGTAAGGCAACTTATCACTACCACACTCTGAAATATCAAACGACTCCAACACCACAGAAGAAATATGGGGATGTCACCGTTGA
>NZ_KV815650.1:0-58654 GCF_001814295.1 Streptococcus sp. HMSC067A03
CAGTAGTTGAAGTATATTTTGCTGTTTCTTCATCGTGGCTTCATAGATGGTCACGCTTTTTCGACATAAGTCCCGTATGATTCTTCCGATACTTGCTTTGTATCTACCGTAAATGAGCTGACGACGATACTTGGGGGACGAAAACAATATGATATTACAATTCCACTTGGTATGTGATAAGCTTTCATTAGCCTCTCTCATGGACTACCTCTTTTGTGATAGTTAGTAGTGGCAGGGAAACCACTTCTATCTTAGCATTTTAGGAGGTTCTTTTCTTACCACGATAAAAGCTAACCGGAACTACTAGCACAGCTAGTGGTTTGCAAGAGACAATAATGCAAGAGAGGACGAACTTCGTCCTCTCTTAATGTTAACTGATATCAAACTTACTACAGTTGACAATGAGCCATTTTTTTGTATTTTAAACTTATTCTGGCTTTTGCTCTTCCATTTGGGATTTCACTTCATCATAACTCAAAGCATGCGAAGAACTTACACTTGGTTCATCAGGCATTTCGCCAGTTTCATACAATGATTTAATTTGATGACTATCAAGTGTTTCGTATTTAAGAAGAGCTTCTGCAATCAATTTATGCTTTTCACGATTGGATTGGATAATTTCTGCTGCTTTGTTGCGCGCTTCATTAAGCAAATTACGCACTTCCTCATCAATTTCATATGCAGTCTGCTCGGAAATTGATTTTTGTGGACTTGCAGCACCAAACATTGCATGGTTTCCTTCATATTGAACTGGACCGAGTTTTTCACTCATACCATACTCTGTTACCATCGCACGTGCCATTTGTGTAGCTTGCTCAAAGTCATTTGAAGCACCTGTAGTTTGGACATTGAAAATAATTTCCTCAGCAACACGTCCTCCCATCAATCCTGCAAGTTGTTCCTTCATATCTTCTTTAGATAAAAGAGTTTGATCTTCTTTCGGGAGAGCGATCATGTAACCACCTGCACGACCACGAGGTACAATAGTTACCTTGTGCACAACACGTGCATTTGATAAAACAAGCCCAACAATTGTATGTCCTGCTTCATGATACGCAACAATTTGACGATCACGTTGTGAAACTGTCTTATCTTTTTTGGACGGTCCTGCGATAACTCGGTCCTCTGCTTCATCAATATCAGAAGCATCAATAACTTTTTTATTCCGACGTGCTGCAACAAGAGCCGCTTCATTTAAGACATTTTCCAAGTCAGCACCAACAAAACCAGGAGTTTGTTGAGCAACCAGTTTTAAATCTACATCTTCGGCAAGGGGTTTATTCCTAGCATGAACACGAAGAATCGCTTCGCGACCTTTGACATCTGGTTGACCAACAAGAACCTTACGATCAAAACGACCAGGACGCAAAAGAGCTGGATCCAAAACGTCACTTCGGTTAGTAGCAGCTATGACGATAATCCCTTCATTCCCCTCAAAACCATCCATCTCAATCAAGAGTTGGTTAAGAGTTTGTTCACGTTCATCATTACCTCCACCAAGACCAACACCACGTTGGCGACCGACAGCATCGATTTCATCAATAAAAATAATAGCTGGAGCTGCCTTTTTGGCATCTTCAAAAAGTGAGCGAACGCGGCTAGCACCAACACCAACAAACATTTCAACAAAATCGGAACCTGAAATACTAAAGAATGGAACACCTGCTTCTCCAGCAACAGCTTTAGCAAGAAGGGTTTTACCAGTTCCTGGAGGACCTTCAAGAAGAACACCAGCTGGTATACGAGCCCCTAGTTTTGTATAACGTTTAGGATCTTTTAAAAATTCAACAACTTCAACTAATTCTTGTTTTTCTTCTTCCGCACCTGCTACATCAGAAAAGCGCACCTTTATATCTTCTTTATTTGTCGCACGAGCTTTATTACGTCCAAAACTCATAGCTCCACGCGCTCCGCCGCCTCCGCCTTGGTTCATCATAGAAAACAGGAAGAAAGCAAAGATAGCAAATGGCACCAGAGTAGTCAACACCTGAATCCACACACCACTTGAACTTTCACGTTTAATAGTGATTTCAGTTCCCTTAGCTGAAGCTAATTTTTGTAATTCAGATACTGTTAAATCTGAAGGCAAAATAACACTAGTAAAGCGACTTACAGATGTAGAAGAGGGAGTAAAAAACTGAATACCCGTGTTATCTTTTACTTTCTTTTCTTTCTTATAAGTACCTGCAACTTCAATAACACTACCATTTGGTTGATAGCTAATATCCTTTACATTTCCATTTTTAATTTCTTTAACTAGCTCAGTATAGTTAATTTGTTGACTACGACCTACAGAACTTCCAGCTGAAAAATACTGAAAACCTGTAATAACAACAACAATAATTAAAATATATAAGAAAGGATTTTTTATAAAACCATTATTTTGTTTATTTTTCATCTATCTATCAATATACCTTTTTATTTTGTATAAACTTCTTCTTTTAAAACACCTACATAGGGAAGATTCCGATAATTTTCATCAAAATCAAGACCATAACCGACTACAAATTCATTTGGAATCGTAAAGCATGTGTAATCTGCTTCAATATTAACTTTTCGCCCTTCAGGCTTATCCAAAAGTGTGGCAATTTTAACAGATGCAGCCTTTTTTTCTTTAAATAATTCACAAAGACTTTTCAATGTTTTTCCTGTATCGATAATATCCTCAACAAAAAGAATATGACGTCCAGTAACATCTTGATCAATGTCTTTTATGATATTAATCACACCACTACTAGCAGTTCCGCCATGATAGCTTGACACTAACATAAAATCCATTTCAATGTGGGTATCAACATGCTTTATCAGTTCTGCCATAAAAGGAACAGAGCCCTTGAGAATTCCTACAAAAATAGGATTTTGCCCCTCATAATCACTAGTTAATTGAGCCCCTAGTTTTTGGGCTGCTGTTACGATCTCATCATGTGAAACCAAAACTTTCTTAATGTTTTGTTCTAGCATCTCTTTTACCTATCTAAATTTTGTATATAAAGTTTGTTATACATTATATCATTTTTTTGACTCTTACTCAAATCACTTGTTACGATTCCAGCAATTGCTAAAATTTTTCCATTTTGCTCAATAATAATAGCATTTTTTCTTTGATCTATAGGAATTTTTTGATTAATAAAATACCGACGAAGTTTTTTATAATGTTGATTCAAGAATATTTTATCTTGTTCTCTTCTGCGTCGAAGTATAATTTCTGTTTCACGTGAAACAAATACTTCTTGAATTTCTGTACCACGAAGTTCTTTTCCAAAAGAAAAGCGATAATTACCATATTCCACAATATCGTTATATTTTAACAAAATTGAATCCACTTTTAAATCAGACTGTGGACTGATTTTACGAATCTCAAAATAATCATAATTTTTATATAGCTCATAATCCGCTTTAAGTAGTTGTTGATAATTAGAATGTTTGTTTAAGATTGTTAAAATATCAGAAAACTGTGCTTTACTTATCTGTAAATCAGGAAATTTCTTTAAATAAGTCTGTAGTAAAAAACTTTGTACACAATAGGGTTGGTATTGGAATTCCTTTACATTTGTTAATTCAATATTCTTCGTTAAATATACTAATGCATCTTGCATTTGAGAAATCTCTATTCCCAATTCTATTAAATGTTTTTTTAGTTGTGGATTTTCTTTTTCCAAAATTGGGAAATAATCGTTTCGAATCCGATTGCGCAAGTAATGATTTTCTTGATTTGTCCAATCTTCAAAGTGAAAAATAGTAGGGAAATCTGATTTTTGAAAAGACAGCAATGGTCTTATCAATTCTCCATTCCCAAATCTTTGTTTTTCCTTTATTCCTGAAATATGAAATAAACGACTACCACGCAAAATTCTCATAAAAATTGTTTCTGCTTGATCATCAGCATGATGTGCTGTTACTAATGCCGTACATTGTTCCTCTTTCATGATTTTTTTGAAAAAAGTATACCGAAAGTCACGTGCTTTTTGTTCTGAAAATGGACCAGAAAAACTCGATGTAAAAATCTTTACACCAAGTTTCTTTGCTATTTTTTTTAGTTCTTCTTCCTCAAAATCAGATTCTTTTCTCACTCCATGATTAATATGAGCAAGTAAAATTTCTACTTCTAATTTTTCACGATACTTATAAAGCCAGTCAAACAAGGTCATAGAGTCTAGTCCACCAGAAATAGCAAGTAAAATTCTTCTATGATATTTAAAATAGCCTTTTTTTTGCACCAATTGAAAAAATCGTTGTTCCATCATTTCAAAACCTCATAAATATCATCTGCTATTTGAGAAATGGTATCATAATCAGAATGATTTGTAAAAATAGACAGAACAAAAGGAGAGCTGGCATAAACAAGAGCAACATCATGCTTAAAATCATAAGCATCCCCAATTTTATGGGCAACTTTTACATTTATATTTTTAGAAATACGCTGCTCATCAAAATTTGTTTGCGATAATGCATTGATAATATCACCATTTTGTTCATAGATAGCTTCCATCACATTTCCTGCCATCTTTGCTGAAGCATTGCGTTTTTCCACATCCCACTTTTTCCCAGCAATTTGCTTAATTGTTGTTTGATAAGTACTGTCTGATTGATTAGTAATATAATATCCTAAAATATTTGTAGCTGCATTATCTGATTCTTTTGCAATATGGTTCATCAAATCTTGAATGCTGTAGTCCTTATTATCTGATTTTTTAGAAATGCTTCCACTACCTTCGGTATCATAAGCACCTGAATAGTCATTTACAGCAGGGATATATTTTAAACCAGAGGATAGCCTATATTTTCCTTCATTTAATTGCTTCTGAGCATAATAAAGAATAAGAAGTTTTGCTACACTAGCAGAATACATTTCCACGTCTGGGTTAATACCAGCAGTTTTTCCAGAATTTAGTTGTTTTACATAGATAGAATAGTCTGTTTTATTGTACTTACTTCTTAAAATTTCTTGAACTTTATCCATACGATTGTCTGTATCAGACATATATTTCATATCAATCCAACCTTTGCCTTCAACATAAGCATACTTTCCCGATGCTGTCTCAGCCAGTTGAGTAATTTTCACTGAATGATAAGGTAGCAGATTTGTCTTAACTTCTTTTGTTCCGTTTACAAAAGCTTGATTATAAACTACAAATGACGGCTTGAGCCACATTGTTTGAGAAACAGCTATGCTTGATTGAACAACATCATCATAAATCATTCGTTTATCAGCAGGAACGAATTTTCCATCAGCGAGTTTAAATACTGGAATACCTTGTTCATTGACCTGTAATTCAGAAAGTTTAATTGATGTATTCGGAGTTAAATTCCCAGCTACTTTTTCCAATTTTAATGATGTATAAGTTGGGATTTGCTCATAAACATTTGGATTTGTTGGAAGATCAGTATAATAGTTACTGTATATCGTACTAGTGATTTCATACTGTTGCTTTGCAGTCAGTTCTACATCTTGTTCTGTACTTACTACTATGTTTGCAGTGAAAAATGCCGGCAACAATAATAGAAATAATAACTTACGCATAATCTCCCCTTTCCTTTTTGAACTCTTCTAATTTCAAAGCTTGATTCTTTTTGGACAACTCTTCTAATTTTTCATCTGAAAACTCCAAAAATTGTTCAACTGTTTGTAATAAATTTTCCATTTTTACTGTGGCAACAATCCTGGGATTGTATAAACACGTTCTCCTTGCTTAGAATAATAGTATTTGGCGCGTGCATACTTAGCAGCATATTCTTCATCTTTTAATTTATTAGCAAAAGCTTTTTGAGATTCTTTTTCGTTACTTATTTCTTCATATTTCTTTTGCAAATGTGTCAATTGTGATCGACGTTCTAGTAAATTTTGATAACTTTGAATCAAATTAAATGTCGGTAAAATAAACAATAAGATGACTAAAATCAATACCCAACCCATAAAGCGATTCTGTTTTCTTCTTTCCTGCTCTAAATAACGGCGATGTTGATTTTCATCTCGTATATAGCGATTATTTAATTGAATAATATTTCTAGCCATCTACTTCTACCTTTGTTTCTTTTATAATGTCATACATTTTAGCGGCGTCTTCTTTTTTCGTGCTATCTTTCATTTCCAGAACACGGACTAATAAAATTTTATTTCCAAAACGAATCTCTATTTCATCATTGATTTTTAAATTTGCTGAACTTTTAGCTAAAATTCCATTTACTTTGATTCTTCCCTTATCGGCTACTTCTTTAGCGACAGGACGACGTTTTATAATACGGGATACTTTCAAATATTTATCTAATCTCATAAAGTTACCTCAATTTATTATTTTACCATTTTTTAAAAAAATATTATAGATGAAAGTGAAACTTTACAGAATTGTAAAGTTAGCAATCTTTCTTTTGATTTTTAATTTCTACTAATTTTTCAGAAAATTGCAGAAGTTCTTCTAAAATTTTATAATCTTTTTTATTTTTTACATTAAATATAACTTCAATCAATCCTTTATTTTCTGAAATTCTTGCTTGTAAATCTGTTACGGAAAGGGCTTCAAAATAATCTTGAATTAAGAAAAAACGTTGAGAAATTTTTTCAAACCGAACCACTACAGATTGTTGTTTTCTCTCAATGAGTTGCACAAAAACTTGATCTAAATAAAATTTTATAAGACCAGTTTCCAATAGAAAGGCAACAACATCTGGATATTCTCCAAAACGATCAATCAACTCATTCTGTAATTCTTCATAATTTACACGACTGTCAATCTCATGAATCCGTTTGTAAATTTCAATTTTTTGCCTTTCATCAGCAATATAATCACTAGGAAGATAGGCATCAATTTGTAAATTAATTTCAGCATTTCCTTTTTTCCTTTTTGTCTCTTTTCCTTGTCTCTTAGCAATAGCTTCCTCCAGCAATTGAGAATACATTTCAAATCCAACAGAATCAATAAAGCCAGACTGTGAACTTCCTAAAATATTTCCTGTACCACGAATGGATAAATCACGCATAGCAATTTTAAAACCAGAACCCAATTCTGTAAAACCTTTTATAGTTTCTAAACGTTTTTCAGAAACTTCTGTTAAAGACTTGTCAGGATGATACATGAGATAAGCATATGCAATACGATTGCTACGACCAATACGCCCTCGCAATTGATATAAAGTTGATAATCCCATGTGATCTGCATTTTCAATAAAAAGAGTATTAACATTAGGAATATCAACACCAGTTTCAATAATCGTCGTTGTTACTAGAAGATCATATTCCCCATTGATAAAATCAAGTAAAGTACTTTCAAGAAGAATTTCACTCATTTGACCATGCACATATCCAATAGAAGCCTCTGGAATCAGTTCTTTCAATTCTGAAACTTTTTGCTCCATTGTGTCAACTTTATTGTAAAGATAGTAAATCTGCCCCCCTCGATC
Organism: Streptococcus sp. HMSC067A03; assembly: GCF_001814295.1. Lineage (NCBI taxonomy): Bacteria > Bacillati > Bacillota > Bacilli > Lactobacillales > Streptococcaceae > Streptococcus > Streptococcus sp. HMSC067A03. Next base: position 7,396 of record NZ_KV815650.1, read on the forward strand.
CATTTCTCTTAAAACTGCATCTCTAATGACTGTTACATTATTTTCTAAAACATAGGTTTGAACTGGGTAGCGATTTGTTGGAGGAGTTTCAATAACTGATAAATCACGTATTCCTAACATAGACATATGGAGTGTACGAGGAATAGGAGTCGCTGTCAAAGTTAAAACATCAACTTTTGTTTTCAACTCTTTTAATTTTTCTTTATGCTTAACTCCAAAACGTTGTTCCTCATCAATAACAATGAGTCCTAAATCAGCAAATACAATATCTTTTGACAGGAGACGATGCGTTCCAATAATAATATCCACCTGCCCTTTTTTTAGTTTTTCTAAAATTGTTTTTTGTTCTGATTTACTTTTAAAACGACTTAATACTTCAATATTGATAGGAAAATCATTGAAACGTTCCTTAAAATTCGTATAATGCTGTTGAGCTAAAACAGTAGTTGGAACTAAAATTGCCACTTGTTTATGATCATTTACTGCTTTAAAAGCAGCTCTCATAGCTACTTCCGTCTTCCCAAAACCAACGTCCCCAACTAAAAGACGATCCATAGGATGATCACTTTCCATGTCTTTTTTAACTTCTTTTATAGAACGCAGCTGATCTTCTGTTTCTACGTAAGGAAAATCATTATCAAATTCTTGCTGGTAAGAATCATCACTAGAAAAAGCAAACCCCTTTAATTGACTTCTCTCTGCGTAAAGTTTGATTAAATCCTCAGCAATGTCTTCGACTTGATGTTGTACTCTCTGTTTAGTTTTTTGAAAACGTCCATCGTTTAATTTATTGATTTTAGGCGCTTTACCATCACTCGCAACATATTTAGAAAGAAGCTGAATCTGATCAACAGGAATAGAAATACGATCTGCATTTTGATATTGAATAGTGAGATAATCACGATGAATTCTTGAAATTTCAATCGTCTCAATTCCTAAATATCGCCCAATTCCATGAACGTTATGAACAACATAATCTCCTTTTTCCAGCTCATTATAATTTTTCAAACGTTCAGCATTAGAAATACTTTGCCTGCGAACTTTTCGTTTTACTTTTTTTTGCAGAATATCATATTCAGTGATTAAAACAATTTTTTCGTCTACAAAATTAAATCCTTGAATTAAACGTCCTTCTACTAATTGAACAGCATGTTTATGAATTTTAGTATCATTAACATAATCAAGTGGAATTTCATATTCTTGTAAATTTTTATGTAAACTTTGTAAAGTCAATAAAGAATTTGATTGTATAATGACCGTGTAGTTAGATTTTTTATATCGACTAATCTCTTCTTTCAAAAGCTGAAATTGACTAAAAAATTCCTGCATAGGATACTGATTGAACTGATAAAGAGAATTAAATTTCAAATTTCCCAGTCCCTTATGAAAATTTGAAAATAAGGTAGCAGGTTTATACTTTCTAAATATTGAATATGTATCTGCAAAATAAGATTGATTTCCAACAGCTTTACTATTTTGTAAATCTTCTGTCAATAAATTTGCTGCTTCTAATTGAAACTGAGCATGTTTATTCATGATTTTTTGAAAGTCATCAAAGAAAATTGGGCTATATTTTGGAAGATAATCAAGAATTGTCCATTCATTTTGATAAAAATAAGACAATAATTTTCTAATATCAGCATGTTGAGTTTGTTCTTTTATATTAGCTAAAACTTCCTCTAAATAGGATTTCAACGTTAAATCTACAGTTTTTTCTATAAGATTTTCTATTTTTTTCTGTGCACTTTTATAATCTGCTTTAGTAAATATGATATCTGTAGCAGGATGAACACACACATGTTCTACATTTTGAATAGAAATTTGATTTTCAGGATTAAATAGACGAATACCATCGACTTCATCACCAAAAAATTCAACCCGAAAAGGCATTTGACTAGAACGCTCAAAAATATCTAAAATATCACCACGAAGACTAAACTCCCCTTGTTTCAATACTTGTGATACTTGCTTATAACCTGAATTTAGCAATTGAGAAATCAAATCTTTCAACTCATATTCTTGCCCTATTTTTAAATCAATATAAGCTGAATTGAAATTAACAGGATTGGGTAAAAATAGTTGACTAGCTGCCACATTAACTATCAAAAATCCTGATTGTTGAGAATCTAATAAGAAATCTAGAGCTTCTAGACGAGCAAAAATCTTTTCTTGAGAAGAGAAGACAAACTCAGCTAATGGAGTATCATCTGCAAGAAATGTATATACTTTTTCCTCTCCCAACAATCCAATCAAATCACTAGAAAGTTTCTCCGCTTCACTATAACTAGACGTTAAAATCAGAATTTTATGATTCTCCTCTACACAAGAGGCCATGGTGATAGCCTTACTTGAAGATGACAATCCCATCAATAGTTGTCGAGTTGATTTATTTAGATTTTTTTGCCAATCAGCTATTTGTTTATTTTGATTAAAAAACTCAATAATATCCATTTTTTATCCATTGTATTGTTGCATTGTTTGTTCAAAATCATTAGACTGTAAATAATACTTTACAGCATCGTCAACCTTGTCAAGTGTATTTAAAATTATAGCATAATCTTCTTTTGCAAATTTTCCTAGCACATGGTGAATAATTGTCATATTATTTTTGGGACGACCAATACCAATTTTAATTCGTTTAAATTCTTGAGTTCCAATATGTTTAATAATTGATTTTATGCCATTATGCCCACCAGCAGATCCTTTCGTCCTAAGTCGTATTTTTCCTACTTCCATATCTAAATCATCGTAGATAACTACTAAATCCTCAATATCTAATCCATAATAGGATAAAAGAGCATGAACAGCCCTTCCACTCTCATTCATAAAAGTTGTCGGTTTTACAAAATACACTTTCTCACCATTAAAAAAGGTAGAAGCTAGTTCTGCTTGAAAAATTTTATCAGTTGTAAACTTTAAACTTTGTTCTTTACACATTTTGTCAACGAGCATAAATCCGACATTATGTCTTGTTTCAAAATATTTTTCTCCAGGATTTCCTAATCCTACAATCATCTTTACCATTTTTTACCTCTAAAAAGACCAAAAGGGCTGGAAAAGTTTTTCCAACCTTGTTTATATTTAATTTACAATGCTTTACACATTAAATCTAAATTCCATAATATCGCCATCTTGAACGATATATTCTTTTCCTTCTTCACGCAGTCGTCCTGCTTCTTTGACTGCTTTTTCACTGCCATATTTCACTAAATCATCATAAGACATGGTTACAGCACGGATGAAGCCTTTTTCAAAGTCTGAGTGAATAATTCCAGCTGCTTGTGGTGCTTTCATGCCACGTCTAAATGTCCAAGCTCGAACTTCCTTTTCTCCTGCTGTAAAATAAGTTCCAAGTCCTAATAAATGATAAGCTGCTCTGGTTAATTTGTCAACCCCAGATTCATTCAAGCCCATTGCTTCAAGAAATTCAACTTTATCTTCATCATCTAGCTCAGAAATTTCTTCTTCAGCACGCGCAGATATAACAACTACCTCTGCATTTTCAGTTGCTGCAAACTCGCGAATTTGTTGAACATACTCAATATTATCCGGATCTGCTACCTCGTCTTCACCAACATTCGCAACATAAAGCACTGGTTTTGTAGTCAATAAAAATAATTTTTTGACAATTTTTTGTTCTTCTTCATCAAATTCAATGGTACGCGCTGATAAACCATTTTCTAAAACTGGTTTAATTTTTTGCAAAACATGAAATTCAGCTACTGAATCTTTATCTTTTTGGGTTCGAGCAACTTTTTCCACACGTGCATAGCGTTTGTTGATACTTTCTAAATCTGCTAAAATCAGCTCAAGATTAATCGTTTCAATATCAGCCATTGGGTCAACAAAATTTGACTCACGTCCTTGTTCCCGCATAACATTTTCATCATCAAAAGCCCGAACCACATGAACGATGGCATCTACTTCACGAATATTAGCTAAAAATTTATTTCCAAGACCTTCTCCTTTTGAAGCACCTTTTACAATTCCTGCAATATCTGTAAACTCAAAAGTTGTTGGTACAGTCTTTTTAGGAACAATAAGTTCTGTCAACTTCTGTAAACGGACATCTGGTACTTCAACCATACCAACATTAGGGTCTATCGTCGCAAAGGGATAGTTAGCTGCTTCTGCTCCCGCTTTTGTAATTGCATTAAATAAAGTGGATTTTCCAACATTAGGCAATCCCACAATTCCTGCTGTTAAAGCCATTTCGCGCTTCCTTTCATCTTTTCAATTCAATAAATCATTATACCATATTTACAGCCATTTGACTTACAACTTAATCATTTTAATAAAATATTGCATTTACCTCATAAAAATATTATAATTTTATTAAGCTATAGGAGGTAAATACCATGAAAAAAAGTTATTTTAAACAATTGTTACTTGGCTTTGTTACAATTGTTTCACTAATTATCCTTGGAGCATGTGGAGCCCAAGAAAAAACAATGTCATTCCAAAGAATTGATCAAAATTTACAATATGACTTACGATTAACTTATTATTATAAAGGAGATATTGTCACAAAACAAACTACTGATTCATTTTGGTCTTATAAAACATTAGGAGCTACTAAAAAAGAAGATGTTAAAGATAGAATTGATAAAGCTTCACAAATGTATCAAAATATTAAGGGGATTAAAGAAAAAGTTGTTTATGAAGATAAAGGAGTTAGAGAAAGTTTAGAAATTAACTTCAATAAAGTAGACTTTGATAAATTAGTAAACTTACCTGGAATGTACACAGATAAAAATACAAGAAAATCTAAAAAAGTTAGCATGAAAGCTAGTAAAAAGTTCTTAACAAGTAAAGGTTTTAAAGAAGTTACAGATGGTAAATTTGAAAAATTAAAATAAAATCAAAACGGGTGGTTTATTTGTCTTGCACCTTACGGAGCGAGACGGACTGAAAGTCACATAATTATGAAAAAAGTTCTAGGAAATTAATTTCCTAGAACTTTTTTCAATTTTCGTCTAAAATCATATCGGCTCATCATCACAATATGTTGACAATTTGTACAGCGAATTTTAATATCTGCACCTACTCGAATAATTTCCCAACGATTTGCTTTTTTGCCTGTGGATTTAATGATACAAGCATGTGGTTTTTTCATTTCAACAAAATTTCCTACATTATACATTAATTTGTTCTCACTGGTGTAATCAATTGAATAAAGTTTTCTGTGTCATCATTTGGTACCAAAGTGAATGGGCGAACAGCTGAAATAAAGCTGATTGTAACTTTTTCACTGTCAATAGCTTTTAAAGAATCAATTAAATAAGTTGGATTGAAACTAATGGTTAAATCTTGACCTGAAATACTTTCAGTATCAATTTCTTCATTCACACGTCCAACTTCAGGGGAGTTAACATGTGCACTAACTACACCATTTATAATTTCTAATTTTACTGTTCCATTTTGAGTCGCATTTGAAAGAAGACGTGCACGTTCCATTGCATAACGAAGATTGTTAGTATCAAAAGTAATTATGTTATTAAAATCAGTTGGAATTAAACGATCGGTATCAGGATAGTTTCCTTCAAGAAGCCGTGTATAAAAGCTAATATTTTCACTTCTAAAGAGCAATTGATTATTTGTGAAGTAAATTTCTACTGTTTCAATATCATCCGTAAAAACGGCTGAAAATTCACGTAAAGAACGACTAGGAATAACAACATCAAAGTTATCTCCATTTTTTTCTAAAATAATTTGCTTTTGACTCATCCGATGAGAATCTGTTGCAACTGTCTTTAAATTTTTATTTTCTGTTAAGACAAAATGAACTCCTGTTAAAATCGGACGACTTTCTTGTGTACTAGCCGCAAAAGCTGTCTCATTAATGATATTTTTAAGAACACTTGTTTCAAGAACCAAGGGATTACTTGCTGAAATTTCTTGAATACGAGGATATTGATCTGCATCTTTTCCTTTTAAAGTGATTTCTGATTTTCCACTTGTTAGAACAATCTGCTTTTGATCAATTTCTTTAAAATCAAGTGTTATATCAGGAAGACTTGATACTACATTGATGAAAAAAGTTGCTTCAAGTAAAATAGAGCCCGAAGAAGTTACTAAAAGCCCTGCATTTTCGTTTTTAATTGAAATAAAATTTTCAATAGAGATTTGACCATTAGAGCCAATCAATGTAATCCCTTCATTTGTGACATCAATTTTTACTGTAGAAAGAATTGGTATAGCATTTTTGTGACTAATAGCCCGCTTGGTGGTATTTAAAGCTTGTAAAAATAAATTTTTATTGATTGAAAAGTTAATCATAGAAACTCCTTTTATTATTTTATGATTATTAAGTTAGTAGTAATAGTAGTTTGTGTGAAACTTGTGGAAAAGTTTTCAAATTAGTGTTCGAATGCAGAAATAAACTTGTTTATAAATTGTGAATAACTTTAACTCTTTTTCTACAATTATACACAATTATTTGATTTTATTCTTTATATTTTCTATTTCTAAGCGAAGATTATCATCTGTTTCGAGCATTGTTTTAATTTTTCCATGAGCATGTATAACTGTTGTATGATCTTTGCCACCAAATTCTCTTCCAATTTTTGGAAGGCTATTATCAGTTAACTCACGAGCAAGATACATAGCTACTTGTCTAGCAAGAACAATATTTTGAATACGACGACTTCCTTTCATTTCTTTAACGCTAACGCCATAGAAATTTCCAACTTCTGTTTGGATTTTATCAATTGGAATAACTAACATTTGACTTGCATCTTGTTTTCGAGCTCGAATAGCTTCAGCAGCAACATCAATTGTAATTTCTTTAAGATTTTTCACTCTGGCCATGAGAGAAATATCATTTAAGGCACCTTCTAAATCTCGAACATTTGAATCAAATTGACCTGCTAAGTATTCCAAAGTATCATTTGGAAAAATATAGTCTAAATCTTCTATTTTATTGCGTAAAATGGCAACTCTTGTTTCGAAATCTGGTGGGGTAATATTTTGAGTTAATCCCCATTTAAAGCGCGTGACTAAACGTTCTTCAAGATTGTCCAGATGATCAGGACTACGGTCACTTGTTAGTACAATTTGTTTATTATCTCCATGCAAAGCATTAAAAGTATTAAAAAATTCTTCTTGAGTGGAAACTTTCTTTCCTCCTAAAGATTGAATATCATCAATCAATAAGAGATCAAGGCTTCGATAAGTTCTCTTAAAGCTTTCCATTTCACCTAATCGAAGGTGTTCTAAAAAGTCGTTGATAAAAGTCTCAGCAGGAATGTATTTTACTCTGGCATCTGGTATATTTTCTAAAATTTGATTTCCAATTGCGTTTAATAAATGGGTTTTTCCTAAGCCTGGACCACCATAAATAAATAACGGATTATAAGTTGTTGCCAAATTTTCAGAAACAGCAAGTGCAGCTGATAGTGCCCAAACATTTCCATCACCTTGAACAAAATTATCAAATGTATATTTTGTTTTTAAACCAGTTTCAATAGGAGGAAGGCTTAGTGTAATTACTGAATGATTTGTATTTGTTGACTGATTAACCTCATCCTTCTCTTCTTGAAAGATATAATGCATTGTAATTTGATTATTGTACACTTCAAAACCTGCAGTAATGATAACATCTGCTAAATTTTGTTCCCAAAATAATTGTTTGACTGTACTATCGAGAAGTATAGTAGCTTGAAAATTTTCAACTTTAATTAATCGAGCTCCTGCAACGAAATAATCATACGTATTTTTTTTGATTTGTTTTTGAGCTAATTCTAAAACACGCGCCCAAAAACTAGTTTCTTGTGCCATAGAAAACCTTCTTTGCTAATTCAGTTTTTTTGTCTTCTTTTAATAATCTATAAAAAATATTTTACCATAAACTGTAAAAGTTTTCCACAATCTGTGGAAATAAATTCACATTGTTCTTTCAAGTTTTCCACAGGTTGTGAATAAAACAATTTTCCTGTGATTTATCAAGATTTTCTTATAAAATAATAGTGGATAATCCTGTGAGTTTAAAAAATAAAATTAACAGCCTTATTTAAAGCTGTCAATAATTCTTTGATATTCTTCTTGACTTGAAAAGTGAATACAGATTTTTCCAGATTGCGATTGCTTAGAAAATTGGAGTGAGATTTCTGTACCGAATATCTTTTTTAATCTGTTTTCTTCTTCTTTGAGAAAAAGTTGGTACTTGTTTTTTGCTGAAGTCTTTTTTTGATGTGGATGCAATTGTTTTTCTAGCTGTCGAACTGAAAGTTCTTGAGATAGGATTTTAGTGAACCACTGATTTTGCTCTTTTTCTGATAAGTTGATAAGTAAACGAGCATGTCCTTGAGAAATTCTTCCTTCTTTTATCGCTTCCATAATATTAAGAGGTAAGTTTAATAAACGGACAGAATTTGTAATATAAGGACGTGATTTTCCCATTGTTTGAGCGATTTCTTTGTGTGTCAACCCTTTGTCAATTAAATATTGATAAGATTGTGCTTCTTCTATAGGATTTAAGTCTTCTCGTTGTAAATTTTCAATAATGGCTTGCTTCATCATTTCATCATCTGTTACTTCTTTTATAATAGCTGGTATATTAGTTAAGCCTGCTAATTTAGCAGCTCTAAAACGCCTTTCACCAGCTAATAATTCATAACCAATTATTGGAGATTTTCGTACAATGATGGGCTGAATAATCCCATGTTCTTTTATAGAATTAGCAAGTTCAGCAATTTTTTCTTCTGAAAATTCTTTTCTTGGTTGATAAGGATTTGTTTGGATGTCATTGAGTGTAATATATTGATATTTTTCCATGTTTATATAGAATAACACACCTTTACAATTCTGTAAAGATGTGTTAATAAAGTGTCAATTATTTGAATCTAAATCTTTTGTAGATTTTGTCAGCTTAATAGTAGTTGTTGTTTCTTTTCCATTACGATAAAATGTAATTTTTATATCATCACCAATTGAATGTTTGTATAAAGCAGATTGTAAATCACTTACTGAGGAAATGTCTTTGCCATCTACTTTTGTAATAACATCATATTTTTGAAGCTTTCCTGCTGCAGGCATCCCAGCTTGAGCTGAACGTACAACAACCCCACTAGTTACTTTGGATGGGAGTTTTAAGCGTGATAAATCTGAATTAGACAGATTAGTGATGTCGATCATTTGGATTCCTAGAGCTGGTCGTGTAACAGTTCCGTTTGCTTCTAATTGATTGATAATATTAATAACATCATTAGATGGAATGGCAAAACCTAATCCCTCAACAGAAGTTCCACCGTTGCTAGCAATTTTACTTGAAGTAATACCAATTACTTGTCCTTGGATATTTACAAGTGGACCACCAGAATTCCCTGGATTGATAGCTGTATCAGTTTGGATAGCTTGTGTTGAAATAGTTTGACCGCTTTCAGATTTTAAAGACACATTACGATTTAAGCTAGAAATAATTCCTTGTGTCACAGTATTAGCATAATTTGATCCGAGTGGACTTCCAATCGCAATAGCTGTTTCACCAACAGTTAATTTACTAGAATCTCCAAACTCAGCAACTGTTTTTACTTTATCAGCACTAATACGAACAACAGAGATATCAGAATAAGTATCTGAACCTATAATTTCTCCAGGAACTTTATTCCCATCAGCCAAACGAATATCAACTTTTTTAGCACCATTAATAACATGGGTATTGGTCACTAAGTAGGCGTATTTTCCGTCTTTTTTATAAATAACCCCAGATCCTTCACTAGCCACTTGTTGAGAATTATCGTTATTAGTATTTGAATCATCATTTCCAAAAACACTATTTTGAGAATTATTATTAGCATAGGTAATAACAGATACAACTGCATCCTTTACTTTGCTTACAGCTTGTGTTGTAGAATTTGTATTTTTATAAGCAGTAGTAACTTTGTTAACCTTAGTTGTTGTAGAACTATTTGTTGATAATTTTGATGAGGTTAAGTTTCCAAATAAACCACCAATAAAACCTATAGCTAAGACCATGAAAAGCCATAATAATTTTTTTGTAAAATTTGAAGAATTTTTCATATCTTCCTCCTAGTTATTTCAATTACTGAAAGTATAAATAATTTATCTTAATTATAACTTAAATGTTTAACCTTATCCACAATTTGTGGATAACTTTTAAAATCTGTGACTTTCTTAGTAATTTATAAGGTTTTTGAAAGAAAATTTAAAGTTTTATCTTGTGAATAAGATGTGAAATAACTGTGGATATGATAGAATAGAAATATGAAAATAAAACTTGTAACTGTTGGAAAATTAAAAGAAAAATATCTTAAAGATGGGATTGCAGAGTATGCAAAACGCTTAAAACATTTTACTAAATTTGAGTTGATTGAACTTTCAGATGAAAAAACACCTGATAAAGCAAGTCACTTAGAAAATCAGCAAATTCTGGAGAAAGAAGGGAATCGTATTTTATCGAAAATAACTGATAAGGAATTTGTGATTGCTTTAGCTATTGAAGGTCAACAATTTCCGTCAGAAGAATTTAGTAAGATATTGAGTGATATAACCATTCGTGGAATTTCAAATATTACTTTTGTGATTGGAGGAAGCCTTGGCTTATCTAATACTGTTAAAAAAAGAGCTAATCTATTGATGAGTTTTGGAAAATTGACTCTTCCTCATCAATTGATGCGATTAGTTTTAGTAGAACAAATTTATCGAGCATTTATGATTCAACAAGGAAGTCCTTATCATAAGTAATCTTGACGTTGTGGACTTTTTTTGTTAAAATGATAAAGCATTGGTCTCATAGCTCAGCTGGATAGAGCATTCGCCTTCTAAGCGAACGGTCGCAGGTTCGAATCCTGCTGGGATCATATAAGTTTAAAGGCACGAGAGAAGCGTGCCTTTTTCTATATCTGTGTAAAAAGTCTTTTGAGATGTAAAAATGTATCGTTTAGAGATTTTTTTAATTTGGTTTTAAAAATTTTGTATAATTACTTTGTAAGATTTCTTACAAAAAACAAACATTAAGGAGAATTTATGAAAAAAATTTTTAGCAAAAAGGAAATAACTAAAGTGGAAGTTGAATCATTTAAAGAACTTACTGATGAACAGTTAAATAAAATTGTTGGTGGAGATAGTCGAATAAGAATGGGATTTGATTTTTCTAAACTTTTTGGTAAATAAATATTTAGGAGTAAGTATAGTGAAAATAGAATTTATACATTGGATTATATTCTCAATTATAGAAGCTGTTTCTGTTGTATATTGTTATAAGAAGATAAGTAGAGTGAATAAAGTGAATATTCACTTTACTTTATTATGTTTAGGAATTGTATTTTTGACTGATTTTACTACAATAATACATTATTCGGTTAGATATATAATGTTTTTTATTCAACCATTATTTTTTTATTTATACTTTGTTAAAGTAAAAAAAGTTAAAAAACATTCGTCTTTATTTTTAGCACTATTTTTATCTTTAGCTGTATCAGGTTCTGAAACCTTCTTTTCAGTTATTATTTCTTCTGTTACAGGTGATAAGTTTGTTGATAGATATTGGGGATTGTTCTATATTTTTATTAATATTATTTCTTTAGTTTTCATTTTAAAAGCAATTGATTATTTTAAGTTTAATTTTAAATATTTTAAAAAGGTTGATTTCAAAGATAAGATTGTACAGTTAAATTTTTATCTATTATTCATTCATTTTTTATTAAATATATCGCATTGGCTTAGCAATATGAAAAGTTTAAATAGTTTTTCTAGTATGATTGCTACAATTTGCTTTTTAATGTTTATGTCAATTTTATTCTACTTACAATCTATTCGCGAAAAATATGAAAAAGAGGAGCAAATTAAACAAAAAGAACGAGAACAGCTACAACTACAAAAGTATACAGATGAAATTGTGAGTCTTTACAATGAAATTCGAGGTTTTCGTCACGATTATGGTGGGATGTTGGCAAGTTTCCAATCTGCCATTCATACAGGTAATATAAGAGAAGTAGAACGAATTTATCAGGAAGTACTAGTAAATGCTAATTTACAACTTCGTTCAGATAAATATACTTATTTTGATTTAAATAACATTGGGGATTCAGCGCTTAGAAGCGTTATGATACAAACCTTGTTTAAGGCACGTGATTATAATATAGAATTAACATTTGAAGTAAAAGATTTTGTCAAGCCTTTGCCGATTAAATTATTAGATCTAGTTAGAATGACAAGTGTTCTTTTAAATAATGCAATAGAAGGATCGGCAGAAAGTTATCAAAAAACAATGAATGTTTCTTTGGTAGATTTGGATACAGAAACTATCTTAGTCATTCAAAATTCACGTAAAAAAAGACAACTAGACTTAGAAATGATTTATCAAACCGATTTTTCAACAAAGGGCGAGGGACGAGGTTTAGGTTTAAGCAATATCAAAGAAATTATTAATAACTATGAAGGAATTATTCTTGATACAAACATTGAGGATGAATATTTTACACAAGTAATGAGAGTAAGGAAAGAAGGTTTATAATGAAAGTACTAATATTAGAAGATGAAATTACACATCAAGTTAGAATGGAAACAACATTGGCAGAAATAGCTAAGGAAATGGGGATTACGATAAAAGTTAAAATAACTGGAAAAGTAAGAGAATTTAAAGAATATATTGAAAACGATGAAGTAAATCAATTATATTTTTTAGATATTGATATTAAAGGTGAAGAAACAAAAGGGTTAGAAATAGCCAAATTTATACGGCATCACAATCCTTATGCCATTATTGTTTTTGTTACAACAAAATCAGAATTTGCTACTATGACGTTTAAATATAAAGTATCTGCATTGGATTTTGTTGATAAAAATTTGAATGATGCTGCTTTTAAAAAACATATAAAAGACAGTATTGAATATACAAAAGCAACGTTGATTGAAAATAAAGATATGGTTGATTATTTTGAATATAGTTTCCGTGGTGGCGAAGTTAGAATGCCTTTTAATGATATTTTATATATTGAAACGACAGGTTCTTCTCATAAATTAAGAATTGTTGGTAAAAACTTTTTTAAAGAATTTTATGGTACGATTGCAGATATTCAGGAAAAAGACGAGAAAACACAGCGCTTCTTTTCACCTCATAAATCTTATCTAGTTAATATTGGGAATATTAAAGGTTATGATAAAAAAACAAGAGAAATTATTTTTTATGAAGATCACCGTTGTCCGATTACTCGAATGAAAATTGGAAAGTTGAAATCCATTTTAGAGGAATCAAAAGGATGAGTAAAAACTAAATTTTTAAATAAAAACTATTGACAAAGTTTTCCAAACTGGTATAATAGTATATGTTCTGTTAAAGAACATATATGGTCCGTTGGTCAAGGGGTTAAGACACCGCCTTTTCACGGCGGTAACACGGGTTCGAATCCCGTACGGACTATATTATCCGGCATAGCTCAGTTGGTAGTAGCGCATGACTGTTAATCATGATGTCGTAGGTTCGAGTCCTACTGCCGGAGCTACTAAGCATTCATAAAGGGTGCTTTTTTATATTATCAAGATATAATAAAACCCAAACTGAGCAAAAAGACAGTTTGGGTTTTTAATTATAACAATTTTTCTTTCGTATCTTATTATAAATAATAAAGAACGAGATTCCAGATAAAAATGCTATACTACCATCTTTAAGACCATTCGGGATAAATGTCAATTTAATTTTTCCCTCTCCTTTTTTTACATTAACCTTCATAAAGCCATTTTGTGCTCTTGAAATTTTGATTGTTTTCCCATTTTGCGTTGCAGACCAACCTTTATCATAAGGAATGGTGAAGAATAAAGAACTATTTCGTTGAGCTTGATAATATGCTGTTATTGTATTATATTTTGTTGTTACTGATACTTTTTGTTGTTGAATCTTGTTTATTGCTTGTTGAAAACGATTTGTATCAAGAGTATAAAATTCAGGACTATCAAACGAAACTTTTGAATTATCTGGAAAAGTTACTTTTACAGTTATGGTTTGCTTGTGATTAAAGTATCCAAGATTAAAAAAAGGAAAGACATTATTAGTACTATAATGCATTTTTTGATTGTTGTTTACAGTTATGTCAACTGATTTTTGGTTGTCATTTGAGAAAGTTAAGTTTGGTAAAGTTAAATAAACTTGACTATTTGCTGGAACTTCTAAAGTATAAGAGACACTGGCAAAAGAATCATGACCATTTTTATCTACTTCTGCAACTATTCTATTTCCAACCTGTTTAACATTATGATTACTTGTAGGAGTTAATCGGTGATAGTATTTTAAATTTAATCCAGAAAGTTGATTGAGAAAACGAGTTTGATTATCTAACGTTAAATGATTAAACTTTACATCTTTGTAAATTGAATTTGTTAGAAATGCTAGTGAATTAGCATTTCTATTTTCATAGAGTGTTAAATTATCTTTAGTCTTAATAGACGAAAAACCATATTTCTGAGGATTATTTGTTGAAATATTATATTTTACTCCTAATAAGCTATCCATAATAATACTATTATTTTGATAACGTAAATTTAAATTCGTTCCAGATGATTTGAAACCGAGTTTATCAAGAATAGAACTAGCTGCAGTATTACGAACAGAAGAAAATTGAGAGATACCATTATAATTGTACTTCATGCTGTCATTTCCAGTTTGAATAGACAATTTTTCGGTTCTAAAGAAATTTAAGTTTTTCTTTTTACTATATTTAACGAGTGAATCAATAGATGTTAAATCTTGTTCATAAGCATTCCTACTTGCAAAGATCCATTCCTTTGCAATTCCTTCCATTTGATAAAAGCTATTTAAACTAAGTTCAAAACAAACAAATAATAAAGTAGAAACTGTAAATATTTTAGAAGGGATATATTTTTTTGTATAAGCCCAAAAAATTAAAAGATAGGCGACTAAAAACTCTAATGTTAAGATAAAATTAACGGAACCTAAAAATTTGTAATGTTTCTTAAAAATAAAAGTAGAAATAAACCCAAATCCTAAGATAGAAAAACTAACTAGAATATTTGTTAGTTTAAATTCCTTTAGACGTTCTAAACTTTCTGCAGCTAAGAAGATAATGACAATGGAAAATGTCCAAGAATAACGATGTAGAAACATATTTGGCGCATGCATACCTTGCCAAAATAAATCTAACGGTTGTAAAGAAAAGCTAGCTACTAAAATTGTAATTAAAAGAAAATAAGCAAGTTTCACGTGAAACTTAATAGATCGTAATGTAAAAAATAGAACTGCTAACAATAATGGAATGAGACCAACATAAATCATAGGAATAGAGCCATATTTAGTTGTGTCAAAAGCTCCAATGAAGTTTTTGGCAAAAATATCTAAATACCAACTTTTTTCAGTCAGTAAGGTTGTCACTTTTGTTAATTTTTCACCATGAGTTTTTAAGTCTAGAAAAGTTGGTAAAATCATGATAAGACTCGTTATCCCAGCTAAAATTGATACAATTGTAAAGTCCAGGAAAGATTTAATCCTAGTTTTAAAATCCCATGAAATTTGAACAATATACCATAGAATAAGAAAGAGAACCATCATGTATCCAAAATAATAATTTTGAATGAAAAGAATTGACAAAGATGTAAAGTAAAGAATACGTTTATTTTGAACAATTAATTGGTGTAAACCAAGTAAAATTAGTGGAATAATAATAAAAATATCTAACCAAGTTTTTATTTCAAGTTGACTAACTGCAAAACTCATTAAAGCATAGGATGTTGACAGTATTAAAATATAATAAGGACAAATTTTTTTGAATATATTTTTAATGCTTATGAAACAAGTCAATCCCATCAAACCAAACTTTATCAGAGTAAATAAATATACTGCATCTGGCATATTTTTTAAATTGAAAAAGTAAACTAAAGGTGATAAAAAACTTCCAAGATAATAGCTAGATAAAGCATAAAAATTTAATCCAAGTCCACTTGTAAACGTGTAAAAAATACTGTCTGTACCATGCAAAATATTTCTTAAAGTAACATCGAAAATGACATACTGATGAAAACCATCTCCCAAAAGTGGAGAAGTGTCACTTTTCCAATAAATTCCATTTATAAAATAAGTTAAAAACAGGATAAAAAATGGGATAAAAAATGCAAATAGATAATAAGGTTTAAGAAGTTTTTTGATTTTTTTCATAGGTTATTATAAATAATAAAATGCTAAAAATTAAGGAACTGAATCTTTTATCAGCTCCTACTGTCGAAAAGGTTTAATCTTTCCAAAGGTTCTTGACTTTTTCCTGTACTTCTTGATTTTCTAAAAATTCATCATAAGTTTCGTCAATACGATCAATGACACCATTTTTAGAAAGAACAATAATGTGATTAGCAAGTGTCTGGATAAATTCATGATCATGACTAGCAAAAATAATAGATTCTTTAAAGTTTTTCAGACCGTCATTTAGGCTAGAAATAGATTCTAAGTCTAAGTGGTTGGTTGGATCATCTAATATCAAAACGTTTGATTTGAGAAGCATGAGTTTTGACAGCATGACACGAACCTTTTCCCCACCTGACAAAACATTGACAGGTTTGTTAACTTCATCACCAGAGAAAAGCATACGCCCTAAGAACCCTCGAAGGAAAGTATTGTCATCTTCTTCTTTACTTGCAAATTGACGGAGCCAGTCAAGAATAGATTCCCCACTAGCAAAGTCTTTGCTGGTGTCTTTTGGTAGATAAGATTGACTAGTTGTAACGCCCCACTTTACAGTTCCTTCATAGTCAATATCTCCTATAATAGCTCGAATCAAAGCAGTTGTTTGAAGGTCGTTTTGTCCAATCAAGGCTGTCTTATCTCCAGGGCGCAGAATGAAGCTGATATTATTAAGAATAATATCGCCGTCAATCTTGACAGAAAGATTTTCGACTGTCAAGAGGTCGTTTCCGATTTCACGTTCTGCTTTGAAGTTAATAAATGGATATTTACGGCTTGATGGGACAATTTCTTCCAATTCAATTTTGTCAAGCATTTTTTTACGAGAAGTTGCTTGCTTAGATTTTGAAGCATTAGCAGAGAAGCGAGCAACGAATTCTTGCAGTTGCTTGATTTTTTCCTCAGCTTTAGCATTGCGGTCTGCTAAGAGTTTAGCAGCTAATTCACTAGATTCTTTCCAGAAGTCATAATTACCAACATAAAGTTTGATTTTACCGAAGTCTAAATCAGCCATATGGGTACATACTTTATTAAGGAAGTGACGATCGTGAGATACAACAATAACGGTGTTTTCAAAATCAATCAAAAAATCTTCTAGCCAAGAGATGGATTGGATATCAAGACCGTTTGTTGGTTCATCTAGTAACAGAACGTCTGGTTTACCAAATAGAGCTTTAGCAAGAAGAACTTTTACTTTATCTCCATTTGATAATTCGTTCATATTTTGGTAGTGGAAGGTTTCAGGAATATGAAGATTTTGTAGCAATTGAGAAGCTTCGGTTTCGGCTTCCCAGCCACCTAATTCAGCAAATTCACCTTCTAATTCAGCTGCTCGGACACCATCTTCATCAGAAAAATCAGGTTTCATATAAATGGTATCTTTTTCTTTCATAATATTATAAAGATGCTCATTCCCCATGATAACTACGTCAATAACTCGATTTTCTTCATAGTCAAAATGATTTTGTCGAAGGACTGAGAGACGTTCATCTGGTCCGAGTGAGATATTTCCAGTAGTTGGTTCGATATCGCCAGCTAAGATTTTTAAAAAAGTTGATTTTCCTGCACCATTAGCGCCGATTAAACCATAAGTATTTCCTTTTGTAAATTTGATATTCACATCATCAAATAATTTTCGATCACTAAATCGTAGTGAGACATCCGATACTGTAAGCAATATTTTTCTCCTAACTCTGTAATTAGTTTCATTTTACTAGAAAATTTGACTTTTTTCAAATGATTCAGGGATAAAATATTACATTTTAGAATATAGAGAAGTAAGAAAAAATAAATAGATTTATAATAAATTTATAAATTTTTAGGAGGAAAAAATGAAAATTTTATTAATAAATGGTTATCAAAAGCATGATTTCTGTAAAGGAGAATTAAATTTTAGTTTGTATAATGTTATGTTGGAAAATTTACGACACAAACATGATATTCAGTTATCGTCAGTTGAGGACTACAACGTAATAAACGAAAGAAATAAATTTTTGTGGGCAGATTTGATTATTTTTCAATTTCCTATTTATTGGTTTAATGTGCCTGGAAAGTTAAAGCTGTATATGGATGAAGTTTTTGAATATGGTCAATTTTATTCGTTTGCAGATACTTATGGTCAAGGTGGTTTAATGAAAAACAAGGAGTACATCTTATCCACAACTTGGAATGCACCAGAAGAAGCGTTTAATAATCTGACTACATTTTTTGATGGAAAAGATGTTGATGATATTTTGATTTCATTTCATAAGACCATGGAATTTTGTGGTTTAAAGAAAAGAAAAACACTATCTTTCCATAATGTTGTAAAAAATCCTCAATTTGAATCTTACAAACAAACAGTGGAAGATTATTTTTTAAAAGAATTGTAAATATGATGTAAAGGAATAGTAAAGTGTTAGTTGTTTTTAATTTTAAAAATCAGATGTCAATCAAGCAACAATTAGAATTGTTAGAGAAGTTCAATCAACCAATAAACAAGCAGCATCAATTGATTATAGCTCCTATTATACCAAATTATGATGAGTATCATTTTGACATCGCAGTTCAAAATTTGTCAATTAAAGGAAGAAATGTAGGTGATTTATCACCTCAACATTTAAAACATTACAATATAAACTATGCTTTTGTAGGCCATTTAGAAAGACAAAAGTGTTTAAATGAAACAACAAGAATTATTCGATCAAAGCTTGACAATGCTTTACAGAAAGATATTGTCCCTATTATTTGTGTAGGAAATCATGAAAATCCTATTTTTGAATGCACAACATATTTAGATGGTTTGAATCTTCAGGATAAACATATTATCATAGCTTATGAAATATTAAGTGCAATATTAAAAGGAAAAAAGGATTATTCATTTAAAAAAGTTGAAGAAAGTTTCCAAGATTTAAAAGATTATTTAGATAATTCAAGTGTAAAGCTTGGGTTTACATATCAGTTGATTTTTGGTGGGGGTGTAAACTGTAAAGATGTTGAACAGATTTTAACCATTGGATTTGATGGTATTCTTATTGGAGATAGAATTGAAAGTTTGGTTGAAACCTACCAGTACTTACTAAAAGATACTCTTGTATTGATGTAGAAAGACAAGGAGAAGAAAAAATGAAATCAATTTTAGTAACAGGTGGAGCTGGATATATTGGCTCTCATACTGTAAAGGCACTTTTAGATGCTGATTATGATGTGCATGTTTTGGATAATCTAGCATCAGGTGTCAGGGATGCGGTGGATGTAAGAGCGCACTTTAAAGAACTGGATGTTTATGATGAGCTGGCATTAAAAGATTATTTACAGTTTCATAAAATTGATGCTGTATTGCACTGTGCAGGGGAAATCGTTGTTAGTGAAAGTATTGAAAATCCTAGTAAATATTTTGCGGCTAACGTAGCAGGCATGAACCATGTTTTAAAAGTATTATCAGAAGTAGGCATCAATAAGATGATTTTTTCATCAACGGCTTCAGTTTATGGAAATAATTGTATGGATAAATCAGCAAATGAGGATACGCTATTAAATCCAGTAAATCCTTATGCAGAGACAAAACTGATGGGAGAACGTATGATTTATTGGATGGCCAATCGTTATAATTGGAAATATGTTATTTTTCGTTATTTTAATGTTGCTGGTGCTGCTATGGATGCTTCAAATGGTTTGAGAGTTAAAAATCCGACACATATCATCCCTAATATTAATAAAACGGCTCTGGGACAAAATGATGCTTTAAAAATTTTTGGCGATGATTATGAAACGAGAGATGGTTCATGCATCCGTGATTATATTCATGTTTTAGATTTAGCTCAGGCACATGTAAAGGGATTTGACTATTTGTTTACAGATTCGTCAACGTCACAGATTTTCAATCTAGGAACTGAACATGGTTACACTGTCAAGGAGATATACAATACTGCAGAGCAAATTTTACAGAAAAAAATTCCTCATGAAATTGTCGCACGTCGTGTCGGTGATCCAGCAAATGTGTTAGCAGATACTGCTAAAGTAAGAGAATTTTTAAATTGGCAAGCCTCTTATTCTTTGAAAGATATTATATTATCTGATTATAATTGGCGTGTGAAAGCTGGCAATTCCATTGTCAAATAATTTTTAGAAGTGTAGAAATAGTTTCTACACTTTTTTCTTGAAAATGGTATAATATTATCAAGAAAATTCAAGGAGAATGTGATGTCAAAACCTATTATTTTAACAGGAGATCGTCCAACAGGGAAGTTACATATTGGTCATTATGTAGGAAGTTTGCGAAATCGTGTTTTATTGCAAGATGAAGGGAAACATGAATTATTTGTATTTTTAGCTGATCAACAAGCTTTGACGGATCACGCTAAGGATCCTAAGACAATTGTGGAGTCAATCGGGAATGTGGCATTAGACTATTTAGCTGCTGGCTTAGATCCTGAAAAGACAACTATTTTTATTCAAAGTCAAATTCCAGAGTTGTCAGAACTGTCAATGTATTATATGAATCTGGTATCACTAGCTCGTTTAGAACGTAACCCAACTGTCAAGTCAGAGATTGCTCAAAAAGGATTTGGTGAAAGTATCCCGACTGGTTTTTTAGTTTATCCAATTGCACAAGCAGCAGATATCACTGCTTTTAAAGCGAATTATGTTCCAGTAGGTAATGATCAAAAACCAATGATTGAACAGACTCGTGAAATTGTACGTTCTTTTAATCATACTTATAGTTGTGATGTCTTGGTAGAGCCTGAAGGCATTTATCCTCAAAATGAAGCTGCAGGGCGTTTACCAGGGCTTGACGGGAATGCAAAAATGTCTAAATCTTTAAATAATGGTATTTATTTATCTGATGATATGGATACTCTACAAAAGAAAGTGATGAGCATGTATACGGATCCTGACCATATCAAGATTGAAGATCCTGGTAAAATTGACGGTAATATGGTTTTTCATTATTTAGATGTATTTGGTCGTCCAGAAGATATGCGAGAAATTACAATAATGAAAGAACACTATCAACAAGGTGGACTGGGAGACGTGAAAACAAAACGCTATTTATTAGAAATTTTAGAGCGTGAATTAGGTCCAATTCGTGAACGTCGTGTTGAATTTTCAAAAGATATGGGAGAAGTCTATACTATGTTACAAAAAGGTAGTGATAGAGCACGGCAAGTAGCTAGTCAAACACTTTTTGAGGTAAAGTCTGCTATGGGAATTAACTATTTTCAATAAAAATGAGCAAAACTATCACCTAACGTGATGGTTTTTACTTTTTATAAAATAGAGATTGACAAATACAGATAGAATGGTATCATATTAACAATAAATACGAGCTATGCTCAATAAATAAAGAAAAGAGGAATTTGTGGATGTCTAACTGGGACGTTAAATTTTTGAAAAAAGGTTTTACTTTTGATGATGTATTACTCATTCCTGCTGAGAGTCATGTTTTGCCAAATGATGCTAATTTACAAACAAAATTGGCTCAAAATTTGACACTCAATATTCCAATTATCACTGCAGCAATGGATACTGTTACAGAAAGTAAAATGGCCATTGCTATTGCTCGTGCTGGAGGTCTTGGTGTTATTCACAAAAATATGTCTATTGAGCAACAAGCAGATGAAGTTCGGAAAGTTAAACGTTCGGAAAATGGAGTTATCATTGATCCATTCTTCTTGACTCCGACTCATACGGTTTCAGATGCAGAAGAATTGATGGAGCGTTATCGTATCAGTGGAGTTCCTGTTGTTGAAACTCTTGAAAATAGGAAGCTAGTTGGGATTATTACAAATCGTGATATGAGATTTATTACGGATTATAATCAACCTATCTCTGCGCACATGACGAGTAAAAATCTTGTGACAGCTCCTGTTGGAACAGATCTTGAAACAGCAGAACGGATACTTCATGAACATCGCATTGAAAAATTGCCGTTGGTTGATGACTATGGTCGTTTGTCTGGTTTGATTACAATTAAAGATATTGAAAAAGTAATTGAATTTCCAAATGCAGCCAAAGATGAGTATGGTCGTCTTTTGGTTGCTGGTGCAGTAGGAGTTACTTCTGATACATTTGAGCGTGCAGAAGCTTTATTTGAAGCAGGGGCAGATGCCATTGTCATTGATACAGCACACGGACATTCAGCGGGAGTACTTCGGAAAATTGCTGAGATTCGTGCACATTTTCCAGAACGAACGTTGATTGCAGGAAATATTGCCACTGCAGAAGGTGCGCGTGCGTTATACGATGCTGGAGTTGATGTTGTGAAAGTTGGAATTGGTCCAGGTTCAATTTGTACCACTCGTGTCATTGCTGGAGTTGGTGTACCTCAAGTGACTGCGATTTATGATGCTGCACAAGTTGCCCGTGAATACGGGAAAACAATTATCGCAGACGGTGGCATCAAATATTCTGGAGATATTGTAAAAGCTCTGGCTGCGGGAGGTAATGCAGTCATGCTTGGTTCAATGTTTGCTGGCACAGACGAAGCACCAGGTGAAACGGAAATTTTCCAAGGTCGTAAGTTCAAAACTTATCGTGGAATGGGTTCCATTGCTGCTATGAAGAAAGGCTCAAGTGATCGTTATTTCCAAGGTTCTGTCAATGAGGCAAATAAGTTAGTTCCAGAAGGAATTGAAGGTCGTGTAGCTTATAAAGGCGCAGCAGCAGATATCGTTTTCCAAATGATTGGGGGGGTTCGTTCTGGTATGGGCTACTGTGGAGCAGCTAATCTTCAAGAACTACATGATAAAGCACAATTTATCGAAATGAGCGGAGCTGGTTTGAAAGAAAGTCACCCT
The DNA here is from genome assembly GCF_001814295.1 of Streptococcus sp. HMSC067A03. NCBI lineage: Bacteria > Bacillati > Bacillota > Bacilli > Lactobacillales > Streptococcaceae > Streptococcus > Streptococcus sp. HMSC067A03. The sequence continues at coordinate 30,316 of NZ_KV815650.1, forward strand.
CATGATGTTCAAATAACGAATGAAGCTCCAAACTATTCTGTTCAATAAAATTATAAAAGCTCTGCACTATATGATGTAGAGCTTTTATAATTAACTAAGTTGACATCGTTGTAAATTTTAATAACATACACTTTACATGTTTTTTTTTGTTAAATTTCCTTCGTGAATTGAGAAAATTTTAATATCAGAAGGCATGTTTTGTAAATGTTCTAGAGTTGTTGTGGTGATAAATGTTTGGATATTTTGGGAAATAGATTCAAGTAGATTAAGTTGACGGTTATTGTCAAGTTCACTCATGACATCGTCAAGTAGAAGAATTGGTTTTTCTTTAGTAACAGTTTCCATAAGCTCAATTTCTGCCAATTTGAGAGATAAGACTACGCTTCGATGTTGTCCTTGACTACCAAAATTAGCATTCATATCATTGATATAAAAAGCAATATCATCTCGATGGGGACCAACTCCAGTAGTTTTTTTAAATAAATCTCTGCTACGACTTTGTTTTAATGCAATTCGAAAAGCTTCTTCTAGTTTATTGAAATCTGAAAGTCGAATAGAAGAGCAGTATTTAATAGTTAAATTTTCTAAATTATTTGAGAGTTCCAAATGTTTTTGCTGACCAAAGTATTCTAATTTTTTGAGAAATTCTATTCGATGCTGCATAATGCGGCAACCAAACTCTACTAACTGATCATCCAAGACAGTTAAAAAAGTCTCATCTATTGTTTTTGCTGTCTTTAAATAAGTATTTCTCTGTTTTAGAACATGATGATAATGTGATAAATCAGATAAATAAATTGGTTTAATTTGCCCCAACTCTATATCAACAAATTTGCGTCTAAGGGCTGGAGCTCCTTTAATCAATTGTAAATCTTCTGGAGCAAACAAAACAATATTCATATTTCCAATGTAATCTGATAATTTGCTTTGTTTTAGATGATTAACCTTTGTAATTCTTCCTTTTGGTGTCAAGTCAATCTCTAAAGAGATCTTTCCAATTTGCTTGACAAGTTGTCCAGATACTTTTAAGGTGTCTTTAGAAAAATAAATTAAATCTTTATCTGAATGAGTTCGATGACTCCGTGTCAATGCAAGAAAATAGATAGCTTCTAAAATATTTGTTTTTCCTTGAGCATTTTGACCTAGAAAAATGTTGAGTCCAGGATGAAAGTCTATTTCAGTTAGCTCGTAATTGCGAAAATGTTGAATTTGTAAGTTTTTTAACCACATATTTAAATACCTGGGAAGCGGATAGGAGCTTTTTTATTAGATTTATTGGCTTTTTGATTTGCTGTTGCTGGTTTACTTTTTTTGATACTTTTGTTCATTTCTTTTACAAGAGCGCCGACTCGTCTTTTTTCTAAAAGCTCTTTTTCGTGCTCAATTCTTTCCTCCTCATTTGGTGCAGTCAATAGTATTTCTAATTTTTGATTTGGAAGAGTGATGATATCGCCAATACGAATTTTCTTTCCGCGACGAGTTTCGAGATCTCCATTAAAATAAACTTGATTTTCTTGAAGAAAACTTTTAATAGCACCACCACTTTGAATGATTCCAACTTCTTTTAATAATGCTTGTAAAGTAATATATTCATCAAATAATTTGTATTTCATAATTCACCTCAATCTTTGTCATTATATCATAATTGGGTGAAAAGATGATATTAAAATTATTCAAACGTATCATGAAGAAAACGTTTTAAGATGAAAGAATAATACTTGAATGAGAAATTAAGCACTGTTTCGTGATATAATAGAGGTCAATAAAAAAAAGAAGATGAGGGACGATATGGAGCTGGTTTCTGGAGTAGATCTCCATTTTATAACATCCAAAAAATTTAAAACCAATCGAATAAAAATAAGATTTTCAGCTCCAATGTCTATGGATACGATAGCGGGACGCGTACTGGCTGCAAATATGCTCGAAACAGCTAACGAAATTTATCCCACGTCACAGATCTTTCGTGAGCGATTAGCAAATCTTTATGGTGCGAACTTTTCAACAAGACTATCACGAAGAGGACTCATTCATTATGTAGATTTAGATATTTCCTTTGTTAGTGATGCATTTTTAAGTCGTAAAAATGCATTAACAGGAGAGATACTTAATTTTTTAAAAGATAGCTTGTTAAAACCTTTAGTAGATGGAAGGGCTTTTAATCGAACTGTTTTTGAAGTTGAAAAGAAGAATGTACTTAACGATTTAAAAGCTGAAATTGAGGATCACTTTTATCACGCTCATCAAGAACTGAATAAATTATTTTATACAAAGCAAGACATGCAAATTCCTCATTTTGCCACATTAGATTTGGTTGAAAAAGAAACTCCAAAAAGTAGCTTTGCAGTTTTTCAAGACATGCTTCAAAATGATAAGATTGACATATTTTTTATAGGTGATTTTAATGAGATTGAAGTCTATGAACATTTAAAGATGTTTGGTTTACACCCTCGTCAACCTGAGTTACACTTGCATTATCATCAAGAATTTTCGAATGTTTTAAAAGAGGGATTGAAACAAAATGATGCTCATCAATCCATTATTGAATTAGGATATCATTTTTCAGTTCAATATGGAGATAGGAATCATATCCCTCTTGTTGTATTGAATGGACTTTTAGGTGGTTTTGCTCATTCAAAATTATTTTTTAATATTCGTGAGAAAGAAAGTTTAGCTTACACGATTTCAAGTAGTATTGATATTTTTTCAGGTATGATGCGTATTTACGCTGGGATTGACAGGAAAAATAGGACTAAAACAGTCAGTTTAATTTATCGACAAATTGCAGATTTGAAAAAGGGACGTTTTACAGATGAAGACTTAAATCAGACTAAAAAAATGCTTCGAAATACGATGCTCCTTTCTTTAGATAGGCAAAATACATTGATAGAACGAGCTTATATGGCGTCTGTTTTGCAGAAAAGATTTATGTCAATTGATGTTTGGTTAAATGCTTTAGAAACAGTCACCAGAGAAGATATTATCGTCATTGCAAAACAACTCAGACTACAAGCAGTTTATTTCATGGAAGGAAAATAATGCAAATTTTAAAAATGGAGAGAAAGGATTATCCGGCAGTTGGGGAAGTAGTCTATCAAACTACTTTGCAAAATGGTTTAAGAGTGTTTCTTTTACCCAAACAAGACTTCAATGAAACTTATGGGATTATGACAGCAAATTTTGGGTCAATTGATACTTGTTTTATTCCACGCGGTTCTAATCAAGTTGTTCAATATCCTGCAGGAGTTGCTCATTTTTTAGAACATAAATTATTTGAAGATGAAAATGGCCAGGATATTTTACAACAGTTTGTTAAGTTAGGAGCTGAGAGCAATGCCTTTACAAGTTTTACTAAGACCAGCTATCTTTTTTCAGCGACGGACAATATTTTAGAAAATGTGAGATTGTTGCAAAGTTTACTAGAAAATGCTTATTTTACCGAAGAGTCGGTTCAACGTGAACAGGGAATTATTCAACAAGAAATTAGCATGTATCAAGATAATCCAGATTATTGTTTGTTTTTTCATACTTTAGCAAATCTTTATCCAGACACTTCATTAGCAGAAGATATTGCAGGAAGCATTGAATCAGTTGCGGAAATAACAGTTGAGGATTTGAATGAAAATTTTGAAACCTTTTATCATCCATCCAATATGAGCCTATTGTTGATTGGCAATTTTGACTTAGAAAAGACTATTACTGTTATTCAAGAGCAACAAGAACATCTGGATTCTTTTGCTAAACAAGGACTCATTCAACGCTCTTCTCTTACGTTAAATCCTATTATTGCTACTGGAAGTGTACGAATGGAAGTGGCAAGTTCTAAGCTAGCAATCGGGTTACGTGGAAATCAATCGTTAGCGGAAGTTGATTTATTTCGTTATAAAATTGGTTTAAAACTGCTATTTGCAATGATGTTTGGCTGGACATCTAAAAGATTTCAAGCGCTTTACGAAGTTGGAAAAATAGACAACTCTCTATCGTTAGAAGTTGAGGTAGAAAAAGATTTTCACTTTGTGATGTTGACAATGGATACTAGTGAACCAGTTACTCTATCTCACCAATTTCGTTCGGCAATTCGGGATTTTGAAAAAGATCCTGATGTGACAGAAGAACATCTTGATACTATAAAAAGTGAAATGTTTGGTGATTTTTTGCATGGGCTCAATTCGCTAGAGTATATTGCAACTCAATATAAAACCTTTTCAGAAGGTGAGAATTTATTTGATTTACCCAAAATATTGCAGACAATTAGTTTAGTTGATGTGATTGAGATAGGACATTATTTTATTGATTCTTGTGACATGATTGATTTTACTATTTTTCCAAAATGATTTCATGTTTTAGTGAAATTTGGTAAAATAGTGTTTAATAGAAAGAAGGCTGAGGCGTATGAGAAAAAAAACAATTGGTGAAGTCCTGAGATTGGCTCGTATCAATCAAGGGATGAGCTTAGAAGATTTACAAAAGAAAACAGATATTCAGTTGGAGTTACTAGAAGCTATGGAAGCTGATGATTTTGATCGTCTCCCTAGTCCTTTCTATGCTCGTTCTTTTCTAAGAAAATATGCTTGGGCTGTTGATTTAGATGAGCGAATTATTCTTGAAGCTTATGAAGAAGGAAGCATGATTACTTATGATGAAGTGGACATTGATGAGGAAGAGAATTTTAGAAGCCGAAGAACGAAAAGGCAGCGAACTTCTTTTTTGCCATTATTCTACTTAACCATTCTAGCATTAGCTATTTTAGTCTTTGTTAGTTATTATGTTTGGACATATGTTCGTCATAATTCGTTAACCACAAATCCTTCATCAAGTTATAGTGTTGTAAATAAACAAACAACTACTTCATCTAGCTCAAATGATGGATCTACTTCTAGTGAATCTTCTAACAGTTCCAAAACAAATTTGACTGTATCGGGAAACGGCAGCAACTTGACAGCGATATTGACAGGAGCAGTCAAACCTGTCAATTTAAAACTATCTGTTAATGATACAACTAGCTGGGTAAGTGTTACAGGTACAGACTTAGAAGGTGGTGCAACATTAAGCCCTGAAAATCAAAGTGTGTCAACCACTATTTCACCAGGAACTACATCAACAATTACTCTTGGTGTGGTTCAAGGTGTGACAATTACAATAGATAATCAGCAGATTGATACATCAGGCTTGACAAGTTTGACAGGTACAATTACACTTATAATAAATAATTAAGGAAATGAAAATGAAAAAAGAAAATATTCCCAATGCTTTAACTTTGTTACGGATTGCTTTAATTCCAATTTTTATTTTAGTTCTATCCTTAAGTTACTCTGTTGGAATGCATGTTTTTGCAGCGATTATTTTTGCAGTAGCTAGTATTACAGATTATTTAGATGGCTATTTAGCTCGTAAATGGAAAGTTGTAACAAACTTTGGGAAATTTGCTGATCCTATGGCAGATAAGTTATTAGTAATGTCAGCTTTTATTATGTTAATTGAAATGAATATGACACCTGCTTGGGTTGTTGCAATTATCATCTGCAGAGAGTTAGCTGTGACAGGTTTGCGGTTATTATTGGTTGAAACTGGGGGGACAGTCTTAGCTGCTGCTATGCCAGGAAAAATAAAAACATTTACGCAGATGTTTTCCATTATTTTTTTGTTATTGCACTGGACATTGCTAGGACAAATTTTGCTATATATTGCATTGATTTTTACGATTTATTCGGGTTATGACTATTTCAAAGGAAGTGCCTATCTCTTTAAAGATACATTTAGATAATATGAAAAATATCATTGACGTTCAGCATTTAAAGTATAAATATGATAATCATGTAGAGGACTATATTCTTAAAGATGTGACGTTTCACGTGAAACAAGGAGAGTGGTTGTCTATTGTAGGTCATAATGGCAGTGGCAAATCTACGACAATTCGTTTAATAGACGGTCTGTTAGAAGCAGAAAGTGGCGAGATTATCATTGATGGAGATGAATTAACTCTTGAAAATGTATGGGAAAAGCGCCGGCATATTGGGATGGTTTTTCAAAATCCAGACAATCAATTTGTGGGAGCAACCGTTGAGGATGATGTCGCTTTTGGTTTGGAAAACCAAGGGATGGATTACCAAACGATGTTTGACAGAGTTCAAGAAGCGTTAGATATTGTTGGAATGCAAGACTTTAAAGAACGTGAACCAGCAAGACTTTCTGGTGGGCAAAAGCAGCGTGTGGCTATTGCTGGTGTGGTTGCTTTGCGTCCTGATATCGTTATTTTAGATGAAGCAACTAGTATGTTGGATCCAGAAGGGCGTTTAGAGTTAATTCAGACAGTTAAAAAGATTAAAGATCAACATGGTATGACTGTTATTTCTATCACACATGATTTGGATGAAGTAGCTCTTAGTGATCGAGTTTTGGTGATGAAAGAAGGACAGGTAGAATCGACTAGTACACCAAGTGAGCTTTTCTCACGAGCGGATTTAGAGGATTTAGGTTTAGATGAACCTTTTACAAATCAAGTAAAAGCAACTTTGATGAATTCAGGCTTTCAATTGCCAAAGCGCTATTTAACAGAAAAAGAATTGCAGGATTATTTATGGGAATTACTTTAGAAAATGTTAGTTATACTTATCAAGCAGGCACTCCCTTTGAGAGTCCTGCACTTTTTGAAGTCAATTTAGAAATAAAAAATGGATCATATATTGCTTTGGTTGGTCATACAGGTAGTGGAAAATCAACTATTTTACAATTACTGAATGGACTTTTAGTGCCAACTGAAGGAAGTGTTGTGATTAATGATGTCAAAATTACTTCGACATCTATAAACAAGGATATTAAACAAGTACGTAGAAAAGTAGGATTGGTTTTTCAATTTGCTGAAAGTCAGATTTTTGATGAGACAGTTTTAAAAGATGTTGCTTTTGGTCCACAAAATTTTGGAGTATCAAAAGATGATGCTGAACGTTTAGCACGTGAAAAATTAACTCTTGTCGGAATTTCAGAAGAATTATTTGAACGTAGCCCATTTGAATTATCTGGAGGACAAATGCGTCGAGTAGCCATAGCTGGTATTTTAGCGATGGAGCCAGAAATTCTTGTCTTGGATGAGCCAACAGCCGGTTTAGATCCCGCTGGACGAAAAGAATTGATGAGCTTATTTAAGCGATTACATGAAGCAGGAATGACCATTGTTTTGGTAACACATTTGATGGATGATGTTGCTAATTTTGCGGATACTGTCTATGTGATGGAAAAAGGAAGACTAGTCAAAAGCGGAGAGCCTCGGCAAGTTTTCCAAGATGTAGCATTTATGGAAAGTATTCAACTAGGAGTTCCCAAAATTACAAAATTTGCACAAGAATTAGAAAATAGAGGGCTAACTTTTCCATATTTACCTATCACTATAGAAGAATTTAAGGAGGTATTCCATGGATAGTATGATTTTGGGGCGATATGTTTCTGGAAATTCAATCATTCATCGACTAGATCCTCGCAGCAAACTTTTGTCAATGTTTTTCTTTATTTTAATTATCTTTTTAGCAAATAATATTGTAACTAATGGCCTATTGTTCATCTTTGCAATATTACTAGTTGGGCTTTCAAAGATTCCTTTAGTTTTTTTCCTTAAAGGATTAAGATCTATGGTCTTTTTGATTGCTTTTACTACTTTATTCCAACTATTTTTTACATCTGGTGGCTCGTTGTTATTTCAATTTGGCTTTATAAGAATCACAGAGGTAGGTTTAGCTCAGTCAGGCATCATTTTTAGTCGCTTTCTTTTAATTATTATTTTTTCTACTCTCCTAACTTTAACAACCATGCCACTTAGTTTGGCAGACGCAGTTGAATCATTATTGCGGCCTTTAGCAGTATTAAAGGTACCCGTTCATGAAATAGGGTTGATGTTGTCAATGAGTTTACGCTTCGTCCCTACTTTGATGGATGACACAACACGGATTATGAATGCTCAAAGGGCGCGTGGGGTTGATTTTGGTGAAGGAAGTGTTGTTCAAAAGGTAAAATCAATTATTCCTATTTTGATTCCGTTATTTGCTTCTAGCTTTAAACGTGCAGATGCTTTGGCAACTGCTATGGAAGCGAGAGGTTATCAAGGTGGTGTAGGAAGAAGCCGTTACCGTCAGTTGAGGTGGAAAAAAGAAGACACACTTTCTATTTTTACTATGTTTGTCTTAGGTTTGATGTTATTTTTCTTAAAAAGTTAAAAAACTTATATTATTGTTAGCAAAAAAACGCCTTTTAAAGCGTTTTTTGCGTATAAAATCAATATTTCTGTAATCTTTGTAATACAATTATAAGATTAGAGTAATATTTTATGTGTAATATAGTATTATACGAAAAAAGGAGAAATTGATATATACATGAAATCAATGAAATTAACGTTATCAGGACTTCTTACTGCAGTTGCTTTTTTTGCAACAGGAACTATTGCAAGTGCTGAATCTTATACTGTTAAATCAGGCGATACTTTATCAGAAATTGCTAAAGAAAAAAATACATCAGTTGAAAAGTTAGTTGAGCTCAATAAAATTAAAAATCCGGACTTGATTAAAGTTGGACAAATTTTAGAGCTTGATGAAGAGAATCTTTCAGCAGGTTCGACAGAGACTGCAACAGAAGAAGCTGTAACTTATGAAGATGTGACGTATAATGCACCTGCTGCTTCAACTACTTATTCGCAACCAGCTACAGCAAATCATTCTTCAAATGCTGTTCTTTCTAATGGTAATACAGCAGGAGCGACAGGTGCTTATGCAGCTGCTCGTATGGCAGAATTAACAGGTGTTCCAGCGTCAACTTGGGAACAGATTATTGCTCGTGAGTCAAACGGACAAGTTAATGCTTATAACCCATCAGGAGCTAGTGGCCTTTTTCAAACAATGCCAGGTTGGGGTTCAACAGCTACAGTAGATGATCAAATTCAGGCTGCTTATCGTGCATATAGTGCACAAGGGTTATCAGCTTGGAATTACTAAGTGGAATAACAAGAACGGATTAATTAAAAGATGAATAAATCAAGTAAAGATTTATTCATCTTTTTTGTATATCGTAAATATAGTTTACAACTTATGTAAAGTATTGTTTATCAATGCTGTTAAAAGATTTTGTGGTGAATTTGAGATAAAATCTGCTCCATTGTTAATTAATTCATCTCGATATCCAAATCCCCACAAAACTCCTAGAGTGTTCATTCCAACGGATTTTCCACCTATCATATCAAATTTGGTATCTCCGACGATAACAGATTGGTTAAGGTTGGCATGAGAATAGTTTAAAGCGCGTGTTAAAACATCGGCTTTATGGTAAGAATTCGGAAGTGAGCCAAAGATGCCATTGAAATGCTTATCAATTTTTAGGTATTGTGCCATTTTATTAGCCATCACTTCATTTTTACTAGTGGTGATATAGATATGATAATCTGAATTTTCTAATTCTAATAAAAGTTCCTTTACACCATGGTAAAGCTGAGTTTCAAACACACCTTTATTTTTATAATATTCTCTAAATAAAGCAATAGCATGATTGATATCAGCTTCTGGAACAACAGAAGCAAAGCTTACTTCTAAAGGTGGTCCAATGAAGGTATCTAACTCTTTGCTATCAGGGGTTTTGATATTTAACGAGGTGAATGCATAGTGGAAAGCATTTTTGATTCCTGCTGAACTATCAACAAGTGTTCCATCTAAATCGAAAAAAATATACTTAAAATTTTGCATAGTCTGTATTTTTATAAGGGAGACAGTCTGGAAGACTGTTGAGGTTGCGAATGAAGAAAAAGAAGGTTTTGTTAAAAGTACTCTTCTCAGCTTGAAAAGTGAACAGTGTTAAGATTTGTCTTGCAAATCTTATCAGCTTCAAAGCGCTACTTTGAGCAACAGTTATTGCAGCGTTGGTGTCTTATACAGTGTACTTTGAAGCTGGAGGTTGTTATCCCAGCTTTTTTGTATAAAAAGAGATCAATCTCCAAAAATTTCTTTAGACAGTTTACGACCAGTAGGTGTAGTTGCTAAACCACCTTCAGCAGTTTCGCGAAAAGCAGTTGGCATGCTAACCCCGACTTGATACATAGCATCAATCACTTCATCAACGGGAATTTTAGATTCAATTCCTGCTAAAGCCATGTCGGCTGCAATGAAAGCATAACTAGCTCCCATAGCGTTTCGCTTGACACAGGGAACCTCTACCAAACCTGCAACGGGATCACAGATTAATCCAAGCATATTTTTAATGACAAAACAAATTGCTTGACTGGCTTGAAATGGTGTGCCCCCAGCTGCTAGAACAAGTGCTGCTGCACTCATGGCTGCTGCTGATCCGACTTCAGCTTGACAGCCTCCTTCGGCTCCTGAAATGGATGCATTATTAGCGATAACTAGACCAAAAGCTCCAGCAGTTAATAGAAAGTCTAGTTGTTGTGTTTCAGTAAGTTCTAATTTTTCAATAGCTGATGTGAGAACGGCAGGTAAACAACCAGCACTTCCAGCTGTTGGTGTTGCACAAACTAGCCCCATTTTAGCATTATATTCATTGACAGCAATAGCATTTTTTGCTGCCGTTAAGACAGTGTAATCTGAAAGTGCTTTTCCTGATTGAATATATTTGTGAAGTTTGGTTGCATCACCACCTGTTAAACCACTCCGAGATTTACTTTCATCTAATCCCATAATGACAGAGGCTTTCATAACTTCTAGATTTCTGGTCATCAACCGTAAAACTTCATCTCGTTCACGCCCTGTCAGTTCGTATTCAGTAGCAATCATAAGTTCGGCAACGCTGCCTTGAAAGTCTAAATCAGCTTGTTCTACTAATTCTTTGATTGAATAAAACATAAGTTCTCCTATTTGAAGAAATTGACATTGTGGAGATGAGGAATTTTGCGAATTTCTTCTATTGCTTCCTCGCAACTGCGATTGTCAACTTCGATAATCATAATTGCTTTTTCACCAGCTTTTTCTCTTGTGACATTCATTTGTGCAATATTGATGTTGTAACGAGAAAGTGCTTCAGTAACATGAGCAATCATTCCAGGTATATCTTGATGAACGATAATGATGGTCGGAGTGTTCATACTGAGCGAAACAGAGAAACCATTTAATTCAGTCACTTGGATATTTCCACCACCAATAGAAATACCAGTAACGCTAATCGTTTTCCGATCATTTTTAACGGTTATTTTAGTTGTATTTGGATGTGGAGCATTGCTATCTTTTTGAATCGTCCAGACAATTTTAATGCCTCTTTTATGAGCAATCTCAAGGCTGTTTGGAATTTCAGGATCATCTGTGTCCATCCCAAGAATCCCAGCCACCAGAGCTAGGTCTGTACCATGTCCCCGATAAGTTTTTGCAAAAGAATTAAATAGTTGAAATTCAACTTCTGTTGGCTCGTCATCAAAAATTGATGAAACAATTTTTCCAATACGAACAGCACCTGCTGTATGACTGCTAGACGGACCAATCATAACAGGTCCAATAATATCAAAAACAGATTGAAATTTTAGTGAGTTCATCGTAACTCCTTATAAGTTCATTGTCTTCATTATATCAAAGTTCAGTATATTTTTCTGCCTTTTTAATTGATAAAATGGATGTAACCCAACTTCTAGACTTGCTTCAATGTAACTTTTCTTATAGTAACCTTAAAGCAAAGAAATATAGGGTGGATTTTAGTCTTTCTTCAATTTGTTTGTAATATTTTTAATGAAAGGAAAAACCAAGAGTAATAATTAAGGTATATGATAGTTCTATCATAGAAAAGGAGAATTTAAATGATGTTGAATTTAAATAGCACAAATAAAAAAACAAAAGTAGGTTTAATGAGTTTAACAGCAACAGCGCTGTTCTTTCTTCCTACATTTGCAAATGCAGATAGCTATACAGTAAAATCTGGAGATACTCTTTCAGCTATCGCTGCATCACATAATACAACAGTTGATCACATTGCTCAGAAAAATAAGATTAGCAATATTCATCTGATTAGTGTTGGGCAAGTATTAGAGTTAGATGATACCACTACAACTACTACGGCATCAAGCAATTCTACAACTACTACATCTGGTCTGAGTGCTGAAGATGCAGCAGCAAAAGAATGGATTGCACAAAAAGAATCAAGTGGTAGTTACACAGCACAAAATGGACAATATTATGGTCGTTACCAATTGAGTTTATCTTACTTAAATGGTGACTTATCAGCAGAAAATCAAGAAAAAGTAGCAGACGCTTATGTAGCAGGTCGTTATGGTTCTTGGTCAGCTGCTAAGGCTTTCTGGCTAGCAAATGGTTGGTATTGATGAATACGAGAAATAATTGAGGTTGGGACAAAATGTTCCAGCCTGTTTTTTACGATAGAAGTTGCAAAGTCATTCACTAGATTCCAAGAAACTCTTTTGATGGAGTATCCATTGTTCAATCACTGTCTCAATAGTTGTTATCTATCACATTTTTAGTTTACAGTGGTGTAAAGGTAGAACTATTTGGCTGTTGAAATTTGTTCTTAAACTTATTTCATGTTATAATAAAGCTTGCTCTAAGCGACCTTCAATCGTTGAAAGCACAGCACGACCTTCAATCGTGAAATAACGAAAAGATGGGAGAATACAATGAGTGATAACTCTAAAATTCGTGTCGTTGTTGGTATGAGCGGAGGTGTTGATTCATCAGTAACTGCTTTGCTCTTGAAAGAGCAAGGTTATGATGTGATTGGCATTTTCATGAAAAACTGGGACGATACAAATGAATTTGGTGTTTGCACAGCTACAGAAGACTACAAGGATGTAGCAGCTGTTGCAGATCAAATTGGCATTCCTTACTACTCTGTCAACTTTGAAAAGGAGTACTGGGATCGCGTTTTTGAATATTTCTTGGCAGAATACCAAGCTGGTAGGACTCCAAACCCAGATGTCATGTGTAACAAGGAAATCAAGTTTAAAGCCTTCCTTGACTATGCTTTGACACTGGGAGCAGATTATGTTGCAACTGGTCATTATGCTCAGGTGAAGAGAGATGAAGATGGCTTAGTCCACATGCTGAGAGGTAAGGACAATAATAAGGATCAGACTTACTTCCTAAGTCAACTGTCTCAGGAACAACTTCGGAAGACCATGTTTCCTCTGGGGCATCTAGAAAAGCCAGAAGTTCGAGCAATAGCTGAAAAAGCTGGTTTGGCTACAGCTAAGAAAAAAGACTCGACGGGTATTTGCTTCATCGGCGAAAAGAATTTTAAAGAGTTTCTGAGTCAATACTTACCAGCCCATCCCGGCCGCATGATGACTCTGGATGGCCGAGATATGGGTCAGCATGCTGGGTTGATGTATTATACTATTGGCCAGCGAGGTGGTCTTGGAATTGGTGGTCAGCATGGTGGTGATAATGAACCTTGGTTCGTTGTTGGAAAAGATCTCAGTCAAAATATTCTTTATGTTGGTCAAGGCTTTTATCATGACAACTTAATGTCAACCAGCCTTGACGCTAGTCAGGTTCATTTCACAAAAGAAATGCCAGAAGAATTTACTATGGAATGTACTGCTAAGTTTCGCTATCGTCAGCCAGATTCTAAGGTGACAGTTACTGTAAAGGGTGACAAGGCAACTGTCAACTTTGCAGAATTGCAACGCGCTATTACACCTGGACAAGCTGTTGTTTTTTATGATGGAGAAGAATGTTTGGGTGGTGGTTTGATTGATAATGCCTATAAAAATGGAAAGCTTCAACAGTATATTTAGATTGACATATTTTAGCAATCTGCTAAAATAGATGTAGCAATAACTATGATGGTCAAAGCTCATGGATGTTGCAGGCTTTTTGTCCTGCACTTCTAGAGGTTTGACTTTTTTGGTGAAAAAATAAGGAAAGAGAAGATGACATACAATTTTACTGAAAGTTATGATATTGTCGTAATTGGAGCAGGGCATGCAGGTGTTGAGGCTTCACTAGCAGCCAGCCGGATGGGCTGTAAAGTTTTACTTGCGACAATCAATATTGAAATGTTAGCCTTTATGCCTTGTAATCCTTCTATTGGAGGTTCTGCTAAGGGAATTGTTGTACGGGAAGTGGATGCTCTAGGCGGAGAGATGGCTAAGAATATAGATAAAACTTATATTCAGATGAAGATGCTTAATACTGGGAAAGGGCCTGCTGTTCGTGCTCTTCGTGCTCAAGCAGATAAAGAACTCTATTCCAGAGAAATGCGTAAGACGGTTCAACACCAAGAAAATCTGACTTTGCGTCAAACCGTTATAGATGAGATTCTAGTTGAGAATGGGAAAGTCATTGGTGTGAAAACAGCTACGCATCAAGAGTTTGCTGCAAAGGCAGTTGTTGTAACGACCGGTACAGCCCTGCGTGGAGAAATTATTATTGGGGATTTGAAGTATTCTTCTGGTCCTAATCATAGTTTAGCTGCAATTAACTTAGCAGATAATTTACGTGACTTAGGGTTTGAAATTGGACGTTTTAAAACAGGAACGCCACCACGTGTAAAGGCGGTGTCAATTGATTATGATAAAACAGAAATTCAGCCAGGAGATAAGAAGGCAAACCATTTCTCTTACACTTCTAGAGATGAAGATTATATTAAGGATCAGATTCCTTGTTGGTTGACTTATACTAATGCAGAGAGTCATGAAATTATTCAAAACAATCTTTATCGTGCACCAATGTTTTCAGGTATGGTGAAGGGGGTTGGTCCACGTTACTGCCCATCCATTGAAGACAAAATTGTTCGTTTTGCGGACAAAGAACGCCACCAACTTTTCTTGGAACCGGAAGGACGAGATACAGAAGAAGTTTATATTCAGGGGCTTTCAACGAGTTTGCCAGAAGATGTTCAAAAAGACTTAGTGCATTCTATTAAGGGACTTGAAAATGCTGAATTAATGCGAACTGGCTATGCGATTGAATATGATATGATTATGCCACATCAGCTTCGTGCTACTCTAGAAACTAAGAAAATCTCAGGTTTGTTTACAGCTGGGCAAACGAATGGGACGTCTGGTTATGAAGAAGCAGCGGGGCAAGGCATTGTTGCAGGGATCAATGCAGCTCTAAAAATTCAAGGAAAACCAGAACTGATTTTGAAACGCAGTGATGGTTATATTGGGGTCATGATTGATGACTTGGTCACTAAGGGAACGGTAGAGCCGTATCGTCTTTTGACTAGTCGAGCTGAGTATCGTCTCATTTTACGTCATGACAATGCGGATATGCGATTGACTGAAATTGGACGTAAAGTAGGATTGGTTGATGATGAGCGCTGGCTGCGTTTTGAAATTAAGAAACATCAATATGAAACTGAAATGAAGCGTTTGAATTCTATTAAATTAAAGCCAATTAAAGAAACGAATGAAATGGTTGAAAAATTAGGCTTTAAACCATTGACAGACGCAGTTACAGCGAAAGAATTTTTGCGTCGTCCAGAAGTTTCGTATGAAGATGTTATCAATTTTATTGGTCCAGCAGCTGAAGTTTTAGATGAAAAGATTATTGAATTGATTGAAACTGAAGTTAAATATGAAGGCTATATTTCTAAAGCATTGGATCAGGTTGAAAAAATGAAGCGCATGGAAGAAAAACGCATTCCAGCAACTATAGATTGGGATGATATTGATTCTATTGCTACAGAAGCTCGTCAAAAGTTTAAGAAAATAAATCCAGAAACTATTGGTCAGGCTAGTCGGATTTCTGGTGTCAATCCTGCAGATATTTCTATTTTGATGGTTTATTTGGAAGGTAAATCACGAAGTATTTCGAAAAACCAGGAAAAAACAAAAAAATAATGATGAAGATACTTGTTCAATAGTATGAACAAGTATCTTTTTCGTGAAAAATGTTTGACAAGTTTGTAAACTATTGAGTTAGTAAAGTTGAGAAAACAGTGACAGAACTTGTTTTTCCTTGTAAAGTAGACCAAGTAGTAATAGAAAGATTGATGTCTAACAAGATATTTGGCTTGCTTTATACAGGGAAAGCTCGCTTTTTTAGAGCTTTTATGGTAAAATGGCGGTTAAGAGGTTTATGATGGAAAAATTTCGTTTTACTCCAATCCATTTTGTAATCATGGGCGTTATTTCCTTTGGAATTTTAGCTATTTTATTAAGAGTTCTTGGTAGCGGCATTTTGATGTTAGTTGTGCTTTTTTTGGTGCTGGCTATTTTGATTTTTCTATTGATTTTCCAACAAAAAAGTTATGAACTTAATGAAGTAGAACAAATCCAGTATGTAAACAATCAAGCAGAAAACAGTTTGGCGTCATTACTTGAAAGGATGCCAGTTGGTGTTGTGAAAGTAGACCAAGCATCTGGAAATGTTGAATGGTTTAATCCCTATGCAGAGTTGGTTCTCACCAATGAAGATGGTGAGTTTGATATGGATTTACTGCAAAAAATCACTAAAATACCATTTGAAAATACAGGATCGTATGCAACGATTGGTGATACCAAATATTCAGTGTATCTGGATCAGGCTTCAAGTGTATTTTACTTTTTTGATGCGTCTAGCGAATATGAAGCAACTACAGAACTTGTGACGACAAGACCAGTTATCGGCATTGTTTCAGTTGATAATTATGATGATCTGGAGGATGTTGTTTCAGATTCAGATATTAGTCATATTAATAGTTTCATCGCAAAGTTTGTTGCTGAATTTGCCGAAAAATACGCCATGTTTTCTCGTCGTGTGGGGATGGATCGTTTTTATATTTTTACAGATTACACAGTTTTGGATCAGTTAATGCAAGATAAGTTCACAGTGATTGATCAGTTTAGGGAAGAGGCGAAAAAGCGGGAAATTCCTCTTACTTTAAGTATGGGATTTTCGTATGGAGATAGCAATCATGAACAGATTGGTAAAGTAGCTCTGTTAAACTTGAACCTTGCTGAAGTTCGTGGTGGTGATCAGGCTGTTGTAAAAGAAAATGATGAGTCAAAGAATCCAGTTTATTTTGGTGGTGGATCAGCTGCATCTGTGAAACGGACGCGTACTCGCACGCGCGCTATGATGACTGCTATTTCAGATAAGATTAAAAGTGTGGACCAAGTTTTTGTGGTTGGGCATAGAAACTTGGATATGGATGCACTGGGCTCTGCTGTTGGAATGCAAGTATTTGCTAGCAATATTATTGATCAGACCTATGCTGTCTATGATCCTCATCAAATGGCTGCTGATATTGAGCGAGCAGTTCATAGATTGCAAGATGAAGGAGAGACCAATCTTCTTTCGGTCGCTGATGCGATGACAATGGTAACGAATCGCTCTTTACTAATCATGGTGGATCATTCAAAAACAGCTCTGACCTTATCAAAGGAATTTTATGATTTATTTCATCAAATTATCGTCATTGACCACCATAGAAGAGACCAGGATTTTCCAGAAAATGCCATTATTAGCTACATTGAAAGTGGAGCAAGCAGTGCTTGTGAATTAGTGACAGAATTGATTCAATTCCAAAATTCTAAGCATCGACGTTTGAGTAAAATGCAAGCTAGTGTATTGATGGCTGGAATTATGCTGGATACGAAGAAATTTTCTTCGCGTGTCACTAGTCGAACATTTGATGTAGCAAGTTATTTGCGCACGCGTGGAAGTGACAGTGTAGCCATTCAGGATATTTCTGCCACAGACTTTGATGAGTACCGTGAGGTGAATGAGCTAATTTTAAATGGTAAGAAAATCTTGCCAAATGTACTTGTAGCCACTGGAGCAGAAGAAAAATGCTATGATACAGTTGTTATTAGTAAAGCTGCAGATGCTATGCTAGCTATGTCGGGAATTGAAGCGAGTTTTGTTGTCAGCAAAAATAAACAAAATAGTATATCGATATCTGCTCGTAGTCGTAGTAAAATCAATGTACAGCGGATTATGGAAGAGCTTGGTGGAGGCGGTCATTTTAATTTGGCAGCAGCGCAAATTTCTGACCAGACAATCGCACAAATCATCCAACGGTTGAATGAAATTATTGTTCATGAAGTACTAAAAGATAAGGAGTTAAAGAAATGAAAGTAATTTTTTTAGCAGATGTTAAAGGAAAAGGGAAAAAAGGCGAGATTAAAGAGGTGCCAACTGGTTATGCACAGAACTTTTTGATTAAAAAAAATCTTGCAAAGGAAGCAACTGCTGCAGCTATTGGTGAACTTCGTGGTAAACAAAAATCAGAAGAAAAAGCGCATGCAGAAATGTTAGCTGAAGCACAAGCCATTAAGGAAAAGCTGGAAGCAGAAAATACAATTGTTGAATTTACTGAAAAAGTAGGACCAGATGGACGTACTTTTGGTTCTATTACCAATAAAAAAATTGCTGAAGAATTACAAAAGCAATTTGGAATTAAGATTGATAAACGATTGATTCAAGTCAAGAATCCTATTCGTTCTGTTGGCTTGATTGATGTGCCAGTGAAAATTTATCAAGATGTGACTAGCGTTATCAATTTACGTGTAAAAGAAGGCTAATAAAGAAGATTATTTTTTGAGAGAGGAGGTCTTATGGCAGATATTGATGAATTGCGAGTACAGCCGCAAGACATTTTGGCAGAACAATCTGTTTTAGGTGCGATTTTTATTGATGAGAGTAAGCTAGTTTTTGTTCGTGAATATATCGAGCCAAACGACTTCTTTAAATATGCCAATCGCTTAATTTTTAAAGCGATGATTGATTTGGCAGATCGAGGTGATGCCATTGATGCAACGACTGTTCGTAATATTTTAGACAGTCAGGGTGATTTGCAAAACATTGGTGGTTTGTCTTACTTGGTTGAAGTTGTAAATTCAGTGCCGACTTCTGCCAATGCTGAATATTATGCTAAAATTGTAGCAGAGAAGGCTGTTCTGCGGCGGTTAATTTCACGTTTGACAGACTCTATCAACCTAGCTTATGATGGTGCTAGTCCTGCAGATGAAATCATTGCTGGAGCGGAAAAAGCGTTAATTGATGTTAGTGAAAATGCTAGTCGAAGTGGTTTTAAAAATATCAAAGAGATTTTGAATCTTAATTTCGGTAGTTTGGAAACACGCTCCCAACAAACTTCTGATATTACAGGGATTGCGACAGGTTATCAAGATTTAGATCATATGACGACTGGTCTCCATGAAGAAGAGCTCATCATTGTGGCAGCTCGTCCTGCGGTTGGTAAGACTGCTTTTGCCCTCAATATTGCACAAAATATTGGAACCAAGCTAGATAAAACAGTTGCTATTTTTTCTCTGGAAATGGGTGCAGAGAGCTTAGTAGACCGGATGTTGGCGGCTGAGGGTTTGATTGAATCGCATTCAATTCGAACGGGACAATTGACAGATGAAGAATGGAGCAAGTATGCGATTGCACAAGGAAATTTAGCAGAAGCTAGCATTTACATTGACGATACACCAGGAATTCGGATTACAGAGATTCGTTCACGTGCTCGAAAATTAGCGCAAGAAACAGGAAATCTTGGCTTGATTTTAATTGATTACTTGCAATTAATTACAGGTACTGGTCGAGAAAATCGTCAACAGGAAGTTTCTGAAATTTCTCGTCAATTAAAGATTTTAGCAAAAGAGTTGAAAGTTCCAGTCATTGCGTTGAGCCAGCTTTCGCGTAGTGTGGAGCAACGTCAGGATAAGAGACCAGTTTTGTCAGATATTCGTGAGTCTGGTTCAATTGAGCAGGATGCGGATATTGTAGCTTTTCTTTACCGTGATGACTATTATGAACGGGGCGGTGAAGAAACTGAAGGGATTCCAAACAACAAAGTCGAAGTGATTATCGAAAAGAACCGTAGCGGTGCACGTGGTACGGTGGAATTGATTTTTCAAAAAGAATACAATAAGTTTTCAAGTATTTCTAAGAGAGAGGAATAGATAATGAGTGATGCATTTACAGATGTTGCAAAAATGAGAAAAATTAAAGAAGAAATCAAGGCCCATGAAGGAAAAATGGTAGAAATGACTCTTGAAAACGGTCGTAAACGTCAAAAAAATAAGCAAGGTCGTTTAATCGAAGTCTATCCTTCTTTGTTTATCGTTGAATATACCAACAATAGTAGTAATCCAGGTGAAATTGAAAATACTTACGTCGAATCCTATACTTATTCGGATATTTTAACAGAGAAAAACTTGATTCGGTATTTAGATTAAGATAAATTTATTTTAATGTAATGCGGCTGGAGTAAGAAATGATTAAAAATCTAATTTTTGATTTTGGCAATGTTTTAATTGAATGGAACCCTGCTAAGATTTTAGCTGCTTTCGTAGAGGATGAAGAAGATCGTAAGCGTGTCAAAACGGCTGTTTTTGACTCGGGAATTTGGGCTCAGACGGATATTGGAGAATTAAGCTTGAAACAAGCCATTCGGAAAGCTCAAAAATTGCTAGACGGTTCGTATGCTCCTACTGTTGAAGCTGTTTTTACTCGTTGGTATGAGGTAATAGATAGCTATTATCAGCTACAAGAGAAAATTTTTGAATGGGTTCAGATGGGGTATAGTATTTATATTTTATCTACTACCAGTGAGATCTTTTATATAGTTGAAAATGCCGGTTTATTACCAATGACAAAAGTATTGACGGGGAAAATCCTTTCTTATGAAGTAGGATGTGCAAAACCAGATAAAAGTATCTAT
Source organism: Streptococcus sp. HMSC067A03 (assembly GCF_001814295.1). Lineage (NCBI taxonomy): Bacteria > Bacillati > Bacillota > Bacilli > Lactobacillales > Streptococcaceae > Streptococcus > Streptococcus sp. HMSC067A03. The sequence continues at coordinate 50,899 of NZ_KV815650.1, forward strand.
CAAAAATTACTGACCCAGTATACATTGCAAGCTAGTCAATGTGTGTTTATAGATGATCTACAGGTTAATCTAGATACTGCTAAAAGTCTGGGGTTTGAAACTATTTTAGCAACATCTGAACGGCAAAATATAATTGCGATAGAGGAATTATTGAAAAAGAAAGGTTCTTTCCATAGAAAGAAATAATCTGACAAAATCCGTCTTTACAGATAGGATTTTTTTTGATATAATGGCTTTTGTGTGAAATAGCAGCAGGAGAGCATGAAGCTCGTCAACAGAACATAGCTATAAAAGTAGCCTTGGCTGTTTAGGCGAAAATGTTCTGCACGAATCAGGGCTTTCTAAGTGACTATTTCCTCAAAAATACTTTATAGGAGGACATTTTTATGTCACGTTATACAGGACCATCTTGGAAACAAGCTCGTCGTTTGGGGCTTTCTCTTACTGGTACAGGTAAAGAATTGGCTCGCCGTAACTATGTACCTGGTCAACATGGGCCAAACAACCGTAGCAAATTGTCAGAATACGGTTTGCAATTGGCTGAAAAACAAAAACTTCGTTTCACTTACGGTGTAGGTGAAAAACAATTCCGTAACTTGTTCGTACAAGCTACTAAAATCAAAGGTGGAATCCTTGGTTTCAACTTCATGCTTCTTTTGGAACGTCGCTTGGATAATGTTGTTTATCGTCTTGGACTTGCAACTACTCGTCGTCAAGCTCGTCAATTCGTAAACCACGGTCATATCCTTGTTGATGGAAAACGCGTTGATATCCCATCATACCGCGTAATCCCAGGTCAAGTGATTTCAGTTCGTGAAAAATCATTGAAAGTACCTGCAATTCTTGAAGCGGTTGAAGCAACTCTTGGACGTCCGGCATTCGTATCGTTTGATGTTGACAAATTGGAAGGTTCATTAACTCGTTTGCCAGAGCGCGACGAAATCAACCCAGAAATCAATGAAGCGCTTGTCGTTGAATACTACAACAAACAACTTTAATCTAAGACTTATCCGAAGTTGGGAAGACTCCCAGCTTCTTTTTTATGACTCATTGAAAATATCAAATTCGTTTTCTCTTTTCTAGTTTTAAAAGTGATGAGCATTTTTGTCTTGAAGTTTTTCACATTTTAACACTAAATGGCTTTATTCGTTAATATTTGAATAATCTTGATAGTAGCAAAATAGAATTATCTTCTAATCCAACATTTTTAAAAGAAAATCTGCCATTTGTTCAGGGCTCTCTTTTTTCCCTCTAGCAATCCACATTTGACAAACCCCAAAAAAGGCGTTTGTCAGGTAAACATAGCTATATTCTTTCTCCACTTGACTTAGTAGTTTACTACTAAAGCGCTCTTGTAGGTCTTCAGCCAGCATAATTTGAAATTTATGACGTAAAAATGTTTGGATTTCTTTTGTTCCGTTTTCTGTTAACAAAGCAGAAAGGAGGGATTCGCGTGTAAGGAAATCAAAAACTTCTATAATCGCGCTACGCTTGTCTTGAGCATACTTCTCAAAAATGTATTCTAACTTATGGAAAAGTTTCTGTTGATAATGCTCAATCATATCATATTTATCTTTATAGTGTGTATAAAAGCTGCTGCGACTGATACCGGCCGTTTTTGTCAACTTGACAGTGCTAATCTGATCGAATGATTCGTGTTTAAGCAGATCGACCATTGCATTTTCAATAATCATTTTCGTTTTTTGACGTTTGTTACTTTCTACCATATGCCTTTCCTCTTTTGAACAATTTTATACAACATGTATAAAAATGAATTTTTTCTCTTGTGAAAAATTTCAGAAACTGTATAATCTATTATATCAAATATTTAGACACTCTGTATAAAAATATTTCAAAAATTAAAATTTTTATACAGAGTGTCTAAGATAGAGGAGAAAAAATGTTCAACGAATGGAAAGCAATTTTTAAAAAACCACTCTTCATTATTGTCATGATTGGTGTTTCCTTGATTCCGGCTCTTTATAATGTTATTTTTTTGAGTTCAATGTGGAATCCTTATGGAAAAGTATCGGAATTACCAGTAGCAGTGGTGAATAAGGATCAACATGCAAGATTTAACAGTAACACGTTGTCTGTTGGGGATGATATGGTGAAAAGCCTTAAAAAGAATGATGCTTTAGATTTTCATTTTGTATCTGAAGCAAAGGCAAAGAAAGGTTTGGAGAAGGGTGATTATTATATGATTATCACGCTTCCGAGTGATTTATCCCAAAAGGCAGCTAGTATTCTGGATAATAAGCCACAAAAAATGCAGATTGATTATCAAACGTCTAGTGGACATAGCTTTATTGCTAGTAAGATGAGTGATTCGGCTATGACGCGACTTCAACAAACTGTCGCAAACAATGTGACCAATACGTATATGACTTCTCTTTTTAAGAGTATGAATAAATTGAGAAAAGGTATGACAACAGCTGCTTCTGGTAGTGGTCAACTCGCTTCTGGTGGTCAACAATTGAAAGAGGGTAGTCAAACCTTGACAGATAATTTACAGACTTTATCTAGTTCTAGTATGACGTTTGCGGATGGTGCTAATACATTAACGACAGGTTTGGGAACGTATACTCTTGGTGTGCGTCAGTTGTCAGACGGGATTGGTACCTTGTCAACACGCCTTTCAGCTTATACATCAGGTGTCGGTCAATTAGCTTCTGGCTCAACAACATTATCAAAAGGGTTGACAGACTATACAAATGCTGTTGGTCAGTTAGCGGACGGTTCAGAACAATTTTCAGATGGCTTAAGCGACTATACTAATGGCGTGGCAAATCTTGCAGGTGGTGCCAATCAATTAAATGATCAATCAAAAAATTTATTGGCAGGAGTCAATCAATTAACTGCTTCTAATGAGGAAATTCAAAAATTATCAAGCGGTGCGCATCAACTAGCTACGGGTCTGAACACTTTGATGGCGACTGTTAAACAATCTGGTATGACAGCTGAGCAAGTTCAAAAACTACAAGCTTTGCAAACAGGTTTAACTGCTGTTCAAACTGCTCTGTCAACAGGTTCAGACTTGTCAGCTGCTAAAGCGAGCATGACAACTGCTTTGAATGATATGGAAACAACTGCAAATATGCTTGTCAATAGTGTTGCGACAGATAAGGCTACGATTACAAATAACGTAGCTGCTACAGCTGCTTATCAAAAATTAAGTGCTAGTGAACAAGCAGAAATCAATACCGCTATTTCACAAGCTCCAAGCCAAACTTCTACAGCCGTGACAAAGATGTTGACAACGATTCAAGCGCTCAAGGCGCAAGTGGAAAATTTGCCAGATCAATCTTCTAACCAACAAAGCATCGCTGTCATCGAACAAGCCAAAGGTGCTCTTTCAAGTCTCCAAACGAGTGCACAACAATCTCAAGAAAGCATTCTTGCGGCATTACAACAATCGACTACGGGTGCTAGTCAAGTGGCAGCAGGAGTTGACCAATTGCAAAGGAGTTTAGCAACGGGTGCTGGTCGATTGGTGAAAGGTGTGACAGACTATACAAATGGAGTGGCTCAAATTACGGCAGGAGCTAACACCTTATCTAGTCATAACGAGCAACTAACATCTAGCATGGCGAAAATTAGTTCAGGTTCTAAGGTTTTAGCTAGTAAAAACAGTCAATTGACATCTGGAATGGCAAAGGTTGCTTCTGGAGCCAATCAATTAGCTGGTAATAATGGTCAAATTGACGCAGGCTTGGCAAAATTGGCAGCAGGAGCCAATCAATTAGTTAGCAATTCTGCGGCACTAGTGTCAGGAGTAGGTAAGTTGTCTGATGGTGCTGGTAAAATAGCAGATGGTTCTACGAAGCTGGCGGATGGTAGTTCAATGATGACGTCTAATTTGGGAAGGCTTGTGTCGGGTGTGGACACCTTGACAGCAGGTTTGACAGATGCCAAAAATCAATTATCTATGGTGACAACCAATAAAGCCAATGCTAAAGCTCTCGCAAATCCATTGACAACGAAGAAAATAGATAAAGACCATGTTGGTAAAAATGGTATCGGTATGGCTCCATACATGATTTCTGTGGCACTTTTTGTAGCAGCGATTTCAACCAATATCATTTTTAACACGTTGCCTTCTGGTAAGAAACCTGAGACACGTATGGAATGGCTGAAAGCACGTATTCAGGTCAATGGCGTTATTTCTCTCTTGGCAGGTTTATTGGTGTATGGTGCAGTGCACATGATTGGCTTGACTGCTAATCATGAATGGGCAACGCTTGGAATCATTCTTTTAACGAGCATGTGCTTCATGGCGGTGGTGACGGCTCTGGTAACGTGGGACACTAAGCTTGGTGCTTTCACCTCCTTGATTTTGTTATTGTTGCAACTAGCCTCTAGTGCAGGGACTTACCCACTTCCGTTGACGGATAAGATTTTCCAAAATATCAATCCTTGGTTGCCAATGAGTTACTCTGTTTCGGCTTTGCGTCAAACAATTTCGATAACAGGGCAAGTCGGTGGACAAGTTGCCTTCATGACAGTTGTTCTGCTGCTCTTTGTCGGTCTTGGTTTCTTGGTCTACAATCCGAATAAAAAAGAATTAGTCTAATCTAAAAGCTCTTGTATCTCGAATACAGGAGCTTCTTTTTAAATTAAACCAAAGTGAGCAAGGGCGTGTGGAATGCCATTTTCATCATTAGAGCGCGTGATGAAAGTGGCTGCTTCTTTGACGATTGCTTGGCTATTGCCCATTGCAATTGAATAATCCACTCTTTCAAACATTGATAGGTCATTGAGTCCGTCTCCGAATGCGTAAGTTGGTGCTTCGTCTGCTAATAAGGTCAGTAGGTGCTGAATTCCAGAGCCTTTATTACAACCGTGCGGCGTGATGTCTATCGAGTAAGGGCTGTTACGGAAAAAGTGCAGTTCAGGGACTTCTGTTTGGTACTGAGTGTCTTTTTCGGGATCTTCACTAAAAATGAGCAACATCTGACAAGGCTGGTTTTGGTAAATGGTCGGTCCAACTTGGGGCAGGTCTTGATGGAAATAACGGAAATTCTGCTGAACAGTTGAACTGAGTGCTGTCACACGCATTTCTCCTTGTGAATAAAAACCGAGGCCGTGCTTATTTTCCTTTGCCAGTTGCAGGAGCTTGAGAATGCTGTTTTGTGCAATCCGTCCTTCAAACAGGAATTGCTTCTCATGGAGAATTTCCATTCCGTTTAGCAAAATGGCAGAATGAATCCCAGCGTCTTCCAGAACCGTTCCCATTTCTCCGCGGCCACGTCCGGTACAGACAATGGGAAGAAAGCCATTGGCTCGTAGTTGAGCAATGGCTCTTTTATTTTCTATCGGAACTTGTCCCTGACTATTTACTAAAGTACCATCAATATCAAAAAATACAAATCCGTTGTAAGTCATTTACTTCTCCGTTTCTATTGAAGTGGTTGAAATTCCATGTGAAATATGAGAGAAATAGGAAGCACGATATTGTTTGACTTCTTCTTGTAAATCTTCTAACAATTTTGTTTCTTCGGTTAATTCCAACAGACTAAGCCCTTTCCGTATTAGTTCATCATTTGCTTGACAGATTCCAAGACGGACTTGAGCAAAGCCGAGAAAATCATAGCGCTTGAGTTGTTTGGCTAAGTCTAAGGCGATAGCGGAGATGTGTTCGCAGTCATCTAATAATTGATTACAGAGATAGATAGTAGAAAGGTTGAGCAGCAAGGAAACTTGGGCATTTTTGATGCTTTTGTAATCCTTGTATTTTTCAAGGTTAATTAAGATTTTTTCTGTAATATCCTGAAGCGTCTCAATAGGAAAAATAAAGAGAATCACATCTAGCATATTAAAGTCGTTTTTGTACCAAATATCACGCCTTTTAAGATCAGACCACATGGCTTCAGCCAATTCTCTAGAGTGGTCACTAAAACTATTTTTTCGGATTTCTATGATAATATTTAAGGTCTCTAGTATGTGCTGGATAGGAAGATCATGTTCAACTTTTTTTAAGTGTTCTTTACAAAGCTGAGCAATTTTAATCAATTCTGTACTATCTGAAGTAGATAAATGATTGGACATTTGATTGATAATCATTTGTCTTGTCTGAGGTTTGTAGTGATTGCAAATATACTCAAACTCGCCAAAGCTCATGTCAATTTGATTGAGAAGAAATTCCATAGTTTCATAGCTGGGAACGGATTGGTTGCTTTCAAACTTGGAAAGATTGGAGCGCGAAATCCAATCCCCGCAAATCTCTTGCTGGGTGATTCCCTTTGCTTTTCGAATCGTCTTGTAAACTGTGCCAATATCCCAATGCATAGGCGACTCCTTGTGTTAAATATGAAATGTGAAAATAGTGGGCATTTTGTGAATGCCTTTTCATAATATTATATCATAAGGATAAATAAAGACAAGGAGATGAAAATATATGAAAAAATTTAGATTTTTCTCAATACTATCTTTTATTACTGCAATAATTGGTACATTTCCATGGTGGCCACCATTTGGTATATAGTGCTACAATTTAAAGAAAGGGAGGAGTGAAACCAATGTACTATAAGTATTGATGTAATTAGTATTGTTTTTTTAAAAGTATTTGTCTTTATAAAGAAAGAGGTATATATTATGAAAAAATTATATAAAATTTTCCTTACGATTGCAGCAGCTTTTATGATCGGTGCAACAGTTATACCGTCCTCAACTTCTGTTATTTATGCGAATAGTATGAAATATGAAGAAGTAGTTCCTTTCCGGGATCGAGGTGTATGTGGAGATATGAACAAGAATAGCTATACTTACAAAAGATATTGTTTGAAAGATGGGAGTGCTTCGGCTACTCTTACACCAGCGCAAAGAGATTGTTTATGGGCTTTAGGGCTTGGTGTATTTAGCTTTTCAACCACATGGTATTCTCTGCTTATGGCGTATGGACCAGTAGTATATCAATGCTTAAAAGCATAGCGAAATAGACTTATTATTTCTGTGTTAAAAAAGGAGTGAAAATAATGAAGAAAAAATATTCTTTTGACAAATACTTTTATAAGAAATATCATTTCTATTTTTATACAATTGTATTGATACTGTACTTTTTATATTTCTCACATGATGATGTGATAGGTGATATTCTATTTTTGGGAGCATATATAATTCTGCTTTTAACGACAATAATAAAAAAAATCCCAAAAGATTAAGGAGAATTTTTATGAAATGTATTCGCATGAGTCTATACTTCATTATTATTTGCACAACTCTCTTTTTCCTCTCTGCATGCACCTCTTCATCACAAGCTTCTGAAAGCTCTACAGTTTCAAGTGTTTCTCAGGTTTCAACAAGTGAAAATGAGGTAGAACACGATTTAAAATTGACAAAATTATACAAAGAAATTATAAAGAGCTTTCAAGAGACGAATGCAGAAAATGTTTTAAACAATAAATTAACAAAGGGAAATTTGCTCTATTTTGGTCGTGAGACGTGCCCGTTTTGTAGAGAATTTCTTCCGGTCTTGAAAGAAACATCAGACTTGTATCATACGCCTTTTAAAATTTATTACTTAAATACAGAAGATTCTCATAAGAATTCTCAAATAAAGAAAGCTATGGAAAAATATAATGTGACTGGTGTACCTACGCTGATTTATTTAAAAAAAGACAATGGTTTTGAAGTCTTGAATGAAGAGCAGACGACTTTACCAGAATGGTTTAATATAATAATGAAATATTGAACTTTTTCAAAAAACACTCCTCTTTTTCAGAAAATTTCCCATTCATGTTATACTAAATGAGATGAT